>CBDUMX010000020.1:0-17362 GCA_965368435.1 uncultured bacterium | reverse complement strand
TGTTTCATTTACACAAATTAGATTGATTGATTAATTTCGCCCCCTGAGAGAATGAAGATTTCGTACAACTGGTTAAAAACGCTAATAGATCCAAAGCTAAGCTTGGAAGAACTCTGCGAAAAACTCACCATGAGTGGATTAGAAGTGGAGCACATCACCCCAATCGAATCCATTAAAGGCGGTCTAAAAGATCTAGTTGTAGGTGAAGTCATAGAAAAAAGCAAACACCCCAATGCCGACAAACTCAGCTTAACCAAGGTGACTACTGGATCAGGCGAGGCACTGTCCATTGTCTGTGGTGCTCCAAATGTTGAGGTTGGACAAAAAGTGGTAGTTGCACCTGTGGGCTGCACTATTCACCCATTGAAATCAGAATCCTTTGAAATTAAAAAGGCTAAAATACGAGGTGAGCTATCTGAAGGCATGCTTTGTGCCGAAGATGAAATTGGTCTTGGTGAGTCGCATAACGGAATACTTGTGCTACCCAAAGAAACTAAAATCGGACTTCCTCTAAAGGAGCTTTATAAAATAGAAAGTGATTACCAAATTGAAATTGCAATCATCCCTAATAGAGGTGATGCAATTTCTCATCTCGGAGTTGCTAGAGAAATTCAGGCTCTCACAGGTGTGCGCTACAAACAGCCAGGTACAACTTCATTTGATGCTAGAGGACAACACCGAGTCGACATTGAAATTGCAGACAATGTAGCTTGCCCGAGATATGGAGGAATCAGCATGAAAGATGTAAAAGTGGGGCCTTCATCCGAATTACTGCAAAAACGCTTAAAAAGTATTGGTCTAAATCCAATCAACAATATTGTAGACATAACCAATTACATTCAACACGAAATTGGCCAACCTATGCACGCCTTTGATTTAGATAAAATTGAAGGAAAAAAAATCATTGTAAGGAAAGCGAACAAAGACGAAACGCTAATCACCCTTGATGAAGTCGAAAGAAAACTTTCAGAAGATCACTTAGTAATTGCAGACAAAAGTAAAGCTTTAGCTCTTGCTGGAATATTAGGTGGGATGCAATCTGGCGTTAGCGACAAAACCAAAAACATATTTTTAGAAGTGGCTTATTTTAATCCTAGCAGCATTAGAAAAACCGCTAAAGAATTTGGATTAAATACTGACTCCTCATACCGTTTTGAACGTGGCACTGATCCCAATATCACGGAATATGCGCTTAGACGTGCGGTAAACCTGATACAAAAAGAAGCTGGAGGCGAATTGGCTTCGGAAATAGTTGATATATACCCTAATCCTATTCCGGATACCGAAATTGCTATTAATCTAGTTCAGTTGAACAAATTCACTGGGCATGCAATACCCAAAGATGATGTAATAGCTATACTGCAAAACCTTGAAATTCATATTGCTGCTAATAATGGAGATAACCTTATGCTAAAAGTTCCTCCTTATCGCCCCGACGTGAAGCGACCGGTCGACATATATGAAGAAATATTGAGAGTGTACGGCTTTGACAATATTCCAATACCAAAAAAAGTCAATTATATACCTTCAGTAATAAGCGAAAAATCACCCAACAAACTACAGCAGAAAATTAGTGATTATTTAGCAGCTCAAGGCATGTTTGAAATGTTATCTAATTCACTTACTTCTAGCGAGTATTACGGCGAAGCAGAACTAGAGATGAAAGTGGAAATGCTCAATCCATTAAGTAAGGAAATGGATATCATGAGAATGAATCTATTAGATTCTGCGCTTGAATCAATCAGCTATAATATCAACAGAAAAAACGCTGATATTAAGTTCTTCGAATTTGGTAAAACATACAGAAACATCAAAGGTAAGTACATAGAAGACAGTATTTTACAGCTCACATCAACTGGACGCAAACACAGTGAACATTGGAATACTACTGAAGACAAACTAGATGCATATCACCTTCGCGGTATTGCTGAAAACTGTTTGAAAAAACTGAATATCCCTGAAAAACACTTTGATAAACTAATACAGGAAAACACTATAAGTAAACAACAGCTCAAAAAACATCAGATTAAACAAGAAGTTGTGAGCCTCAGTATCAATTGGGATAGATGTGTGGAACTCTGCTCAGATAAATTCGAGTTGACAGAAATTCCAAAATTCCCGGTTGTTAGAAGAGATCTATCTTTAGTTGTAGATCAGAACGTTAGCTTCAAAGAAATCAAGAATTTAGCCAAGCAAAACACCAAAAATTACCTTAAGGATCTCAAGTTGTTTGATGTGTATGAAGGTAAACCTCTAAAGGAAAATCAGCGCTCTCTTGCTTTGGCGTATTATCTTTACGACACCAATAAGACTATGGAAGACAAAGAAATTGACGCAGTGATGGATAAACTGATTTCAGTGTATGAAAATAAATTAAATGCAACAATCAGACGCTAATGGACTTACTCAATAGACTTGAACAGATAGAACTCAGGATCAAAAGCTTGCAGAACAAATGCGAAGTATTAGATGCTGAAAATAAAGAACTTAAGCAGTTAAATCTAGATCTAAAGGCCGATTTAAACAGCAAAAATGAGGCAATAATAAATTTAGAAGAACAGAATAAAATTGCTAAACTTGCAGAAGGTCTAAGTAACAATGAAGATGGCCAAGCCCTAAAAGCACAGCTTGACCAGTTAATCATTGAAATTGACCAATGTATTAACTTAGTTAAAAGATAATTAGAACAGACGGATGTCTGAGGAAGAAATATCCATAAAGATTAACATTTGCGACAGGTATTACCCTTTGAGAATCAACGCAGTTGAGGAAGAAAGTGTAAGACGCGCAGCTAATACCATAAATGAAAGGGCAAAGTACTATATCGATAATTATTCGGTACAGGACAAACAAGACGCCCTGGCAATGGTCTCATTAGAATTTGCATCTGAAATAGATACAAAAGCTAAGACCGCTGATTTTGATGCCTTAAGGCAAAAGCTCGCTCAATTAGAGCATATGCTTAATCAGTAATGGAACTTTCTGTACATCCACAGAAAAATAAACATGACAGGAATTATAATTGCTGCAATTGCAGGTCTTGTAATAGGCGCACTGGTAGTGTGGTTTATTACCCAAAACAACGATAAGAAAAAAGCGAATGAAATTATAAGCGAAGCTAAAACTAAAGCCAATGCTTATAAAAAAGAAAGAGAACTAGAGGCGAAGGAAAAATTCATGCAGCTTAAGAATGAGCATCAGGCTGAAACTAGAGCAAAGGAAAAAGAATTAGATGAGCGTTTCTCAGAACTTAAACGCAAAGAACAAAGCCTAGACTCAAGAATTCAAAACCAAGAATCTAAACAAAAAGAAGTTGATGCTATCAAAGAGAATCTCAAGAATCAACTCAGCATTGTTCAACAGAAGAAAGCTGAATTGGACGAGAAGATCAATGAGCAAATCAATAAACTAGAGCAAATCTCTGGATTATCAAAAGCGGATGCTAAGAAGGAAATGCTCGAAGCCATTGCACAAGAAGCTAGATCTGATGCATTAGCTCAACAAAAACTCATAGTTGAAGAAGCTAGGTTAACAGCCAATAAGGAGGCTAAACGAATGATTCTTCAAACTATACAGAGAACAGCAGCGGAACAAGCTATTGAGAATTCAGTGACTGTTTTCAATATCGATAATGATGAAATTAAAGGTAGAATTATAGGTAGAGAAGGTCGTAACATTAGAGCATTAGAAGCTGCTACTGGTATAGAAATCATAGTAGATGATACTCCTGAGGCTATCATTCTTTCAGGATTTGATCCTGTGCGCCGAGAGATTGCAAGATTATCTCTACATCGTCTAGTTGCTGATGGAAGAATTCACCCGGCTCGTATTGAAGAAGTTGTAGCTAAAACGCAAAAAGATGTAGAACAAGAGATTGTGGAATATGGCGAGAGTACGGTAATCGACCTCGGTATTAACGGACTGCATCCTGAACTTATCAGAATGGTGGGTAGAATGAGATTTAGAAGCTCTTACGGACAGAACCTACTTAAACACTCTAGAGAAGTAGCTAACCTTTGTGCAACTATGGCCGCTGAATTTGGTCTTGATGCCAAAAAAGCTAAACGCGCGGGACTACTTCACGATATTGGTAAGGTACCAGAAAATGAAAGTGAAACTCCTCACGCATTGCTCGGGATGAAGCTAGCTGAGAAATTTGGTGAGCACCCTGATGTATGCAATGCTATTGGAGCGCATCACGACGAAATTGAAATGACCACACTCATCTCCCCTATCATTCAGGCATGTGATGCTATAAGTGGTTCTAGACCTGGAGCACGTAGAGAAGATTCTGAAAGCTACCTCAAGCGACTTCAAGATCTTGAAAAACTGGCATTAGCATTCGATGGTGTGCAGAATTCATTCGCAATACAGGCGGGAAGAGAACTTAGAGTTATTGTTGATAGCGATGAACTTGATGATAAAAAAGCAGATCTATTATCATTCGATATTTCTCAGAAGATCATGAAAGAAATGATCTATCCCGGACAAATTAAAGTAACAGTTATTCGCGAAAGAAGAGCTGTGGCATATGCTAAATAGAATTGAATTTACTTCTTGAAAATATACAATCACTGCTAGGTATCACTGAACAGTCAGAGAAACCTAAACGCGGTGATGAAATGAAAGAAGTTAATCAAATCCAAAACGCATTTCTTTTCATTAAAGACGGACTAATAGAAGATTTTGGTCCTATGTCGGAATGCTCATACACTGAGCAAGAAACCTATGACTGCAGCAATAAATTAGTATTGCCAGCCTACGTTGATTCACATACCCATCTTGTTTTTGCAGAAAGTCGCGCTAATGAATTTAAAATGCGCTTAGAGGGAAAAAGCTATCAAGAAATAGCCGCAGCTGGAGGAGGCATTCTCAATTCAGCTGAAAAGCTCAATGCAATGACTGAAAAGGAATTGTATGAAAGCGCTATCCTTCGCGTTCAAGACGCTATTAAAGGGGGAACTGCCGCATTAGAAATTAAAAGTGGTTATGGACTAAGTACAGATTCGGAACTAAAAATGTTGAGAGTGATAAAAAAGCTCAAAGCCGATACCGCTTTACCCATAAAGGCAACATTTCTTGGCGCACATGCTCTTCCCAAAGAGTATAAAGACGATAAACAAGGGTACATCAATTTAGTGTGCAATGAGATGCTTCCACTAATTGCAAGAGAAGGACTCGCTGATTATATAGATATTTTTTGCGAAGAAGGATACTTCGACCTCATCGATTTGAGCAGAATTATTCAAGCTGGACAAAATTATGGTCTACGCGCCAAAGTGCATGTAAACCAATTTACCAGTGTTGGGGCAGTTCCTCTGGCGGTAAAACTGGGCGCATTAAGTGTAGATCATCTTGAAGTAATGACCGATGTTGATATCAAAGCTCTGAAAGGAAGCAATACCATAGCTGTGGGCTTACCCTTATGCTCACTCTTCTTAGATATTCCTTATGCACCGGGGAGATTGATGATCGACACTGATATTGCATTTGCTTTGGCGAGTGATTTTAACCCAGGTTCTTCACCTTCTCATAATCTCAATCTTGCATTCTCCTTAGCTTGCACCCAAATGAAGCTAACACCAGAGGAAGCTTTTAATGCACTTACCTATAATGCGTCATTTGCCATGCAGATTCAAAATCAAATGGGAAGCATACAAAAAGGGAAAAGAGCTAATCTGATAATTAGTACTGAAAAAGTGAATGGCCTCGAAGATATTGCCTATTGGTTTGGCGAGAGTCCAATTCAAGATATGGTGATAGCATAACAAGCGTTGAACCCAATATTAAGACATGAATAAAAATCTAAAAGTTAGCAAGTCTATAGTCATTAATGCAACAACTGAAGAACTTTGGAACACCATCACTGAACCGGAGAAAATCAAACAATTTTTATTCGGAACAGAAACAATAACTGATTGGCAAATTGGTAGTTCAATAGTTTTTCAAGGAGAATATCAAGGTCATAAATACCGCGACAAAGGTGTCGTTATTGAAAATCAAAAAAACAAGCTTTTACAGTATTCCTATTGGAGTGGTTTTTCAGGATTAGAAGATAAGCCAGAGAACTACTCACTGGTGAGCTGGATTATAGATTCAATAAATCAAGATATACAAAAATTTACCTGGCAGCAAGAGGGATTTGCAACTGAAGATGCTATGGCGCATACAGAAACTGGATTGGGTGAATTGCTCAATCAATTAAAAGCAATTACCGAAAAAGTATAATGCAAGTTTAGCAGAATACAAGGTGGCTCACTGAACCACCTTATAATTATCTAGTTATTTTATATCAAAGCGATCTAAGTTCATCACCTTAGCCCATGCAGCTACAAAGTCTTTTACAAACTTTTCTTTTGAATCTGAGCAAGCATAAACTTCCGCCAATGCTCTAAGTTCGGCATTTGATCCGAAAATCAAATCTACACGACTGCCCGTCCAAACAACTTCTCCTGTTCGTCTATCTCTTCCCTCAAATTGATCATCCTTTTCTGATGTTGCATTCCATTTAATGCCTAAATCTAATAGATTTACGAAGAAATCATTATTAAGTGTTCCCGCATTCTTTGTAAAAACACCTTGCTTAGATCCATCATAATTAGTATCCAACACTCTTAAACCTCCTACCAATACGGTCATCTCTGGTGCGGATAAAGTCAACAACTGAGCTTTGTCTATTAACATCTCTTCAGCAGAAGCTCTGTGATGAGCGTTCATATAGTTTCTAAACCCATCTGCCCCTGGCTCCAATGCATCAAATGATTCAATATCTGTCTGATCCTGAGTTGCATCGGTTCTTCCAGCTGTGAATGGAACTTTTATATTAATACCTGCCTTACTTGCTGCATTCTCTACAGCAGCACATCCTCCAAGTACTATTAAATCGGCTAGAGATACTTGCTTGTCAGACTGAGCAGTATTGAACTTATTCTGAATCCCTTCAAGTGTTTGAATAATGCTTGCAAGCTGTGCAGGATTATTTACTTCCCAATCTTTCTGAGGAGCAAGTCTTATTCGAGCCCCATTGGCACCACCTCTCTTATCCGATCCTCTAAAAGTAGAAGCCGAAGCCCATGCTGTAGACACTAATTGGGATATAGTCAAACCTGAGCTTAGTATCTCCTTTTTAAGCTCAGCAATATCATTATCATTGATTAAAGCATAGTCGCGTGTAGGCAATGGATCTTGCCACGGCAGCACTTCTGATGGCACCTCTGACCCTAGGTAAAGGGCTATAGGCCCCATATCTCTATGTGTAAGTTTATACCAGGCTCTTGCAAATGCATCTGCAAACTGATCTGGGTTTTCTAAGAATCTCCTAGAAATTGGCTCATAAATAGGATCCATTCTTAGGGATAAATCAGTAGTCAGCATAAAAGGAGCGTGCTTTTTGGATGGATCATGTGCATCTGGTACCAAACCCTCTCCTGCTCCGCCCTTTGGTCTCCATTGTTGGGCACCGGCAGGACTTTTGGTTAATTCCCATTCGTAAGCAAATAAGTTTTCGAAGAAATTATTACTCCATTTTGTGGGAGTAGTTGTCCAAGCTCCCTCTAATCCACTGGTTATAGTGTCTTCAGCATTTCCTTTCCCTAAACTATTGCTCCATCCCATGCTTTGCTCAGCCATACTAGCTGCAGCGGGTTCTGGACCTACATACTTTCCAGGATCACCAGCACCATGTGTTTTTCCAAATGTATGTCCACCAGCTATCAAAGCCACTGTCTCCTCGTCATTCATAGCCATGCGTCCGAAAGTCTCTCTGATATCTTTAGCAGCTGCAATTGGGTCGGGATTGCCATTAGGTCCTTCCGGATTAACATAAATGAGGCCCATTTGAACTGCCCCTAGAGGGTTTTCAAGTTCCCTATCTGCAGAATACCTTTTATCTCCAAGCCATTCACCTTCTGACCCCCAATAAATATCTTGTTCTGGCTCCCATACATCTTCTCTTCCCCCTGCAAAGCCAAAAGTTTTGAACCCCATGGATTCCAAAGCGCAGTTACCAGCCAAAATCATAAGATCCGCCCATGAGATTTTCTTCCCGTATTTCTGCTTAATAGGCCAAAGTAAAAGTCGGGCTTTATCTAGATTGGCGTTGTCTGGCCAACTATTCAAAGGAGCAAAGCGTTGAGTCCCTGAGCCAGCTCCACCGCGACCATCAGCTATTCTATAAGTTCCAGCGCTGTGCCAGGCCATTCGAATAAAAAATGGACCGTAGTGCCCATAATCCGCTGGCCACCAATCTTGAGAGTCTGTCATCAACTCATAAAGATCTTTCTTGAGAGCAGCTAGATCTAGTTTTTTAAATTCTTCAGCATAGTTAAAATCACTACCCATCGGATTTGAGAGTGATGAGTGCTGATGTAAAACATTAAGTGATAATTGATTTGGCCACCAATCTTTATTTGACAAACCACCGCCTGCTGCTTTCTTAATTGTACCTCCCGTGAAAGGACATTTCCCAGCCCCATTGTTATTCATATTTGATTCCATAATTTGAGTTATATTAAATAGAACGCCAAGTTACCAAATAATTCAGCAACTAGCTCATTACATTCGATAGATTATATTTATACTAAATTAATCAAAATCGATACTGAATAATTATCTCTAATGATTGGAGAAAAGCTGAAGTATCCTTATACTTGAAATGAACATAGCTTATGAGTAGCTTAAAGACTATAATCTTAAAAACAACCCGCGACAGTAAAAGCAGTTTAGCGCTTCTCATTTTACGAGTAGGTGCGGCATTTTTAATGTTGATGCAGCACGGCATTCCTAAATTGGACAAATTTGGTGATATGAGTCAATTTTCAGACCCCATAGGTTGGGGATCTTCCTTAAGCTACATCTTGGTGATATTCGCTGAAGTTGTATGTTCTGTACTCTTGGCTTTGGGACTTTTCAGCAGACTGGCTCTTATCCCTTTAATCATTACTATGCTTGTTGCCACCTACATTGTCAACGGTGGCGAAGGCCTAGCTTCTCAAGAAAAGAGTCTGATGTATCTTATTATGTTTGTCAGCCTTTTAATCTTTGGTTCAGGGAAATATTCTATTGATGCCCTCATGAAGAAATAAGCAATACACTGAATGAGTAGCACTAACTCCTTCTATTTAAATCAAAGCGAACCGAATAAAAGCTGTTTGCTCGCTTTGCGCAATATTATCCTAAAACAGCATAAAGCAATTAGTGAAACAGTAAAATACGGTATGCCGTGTTTTTGTTATGGATCAAAAGCTCTTTGCTATTTGTGGACCGATAAAAAGACAAAAGAACCCTATATATTAATGGTGGATGGCAATAAGCTCATTCATCCTTCTCTGGAAAGCGGAGACAGATCTAGAATGAAAATTTACAGAGTTAACCCTCAGGCTGACATTGATATTGATGAAATAGAAACAATTGTACAACAGGCTATTAAGCTTCATTTACCTAATTAATCACTCGCCGCTGTGTTTGCAGCCTATGTCAAAATTTCTTTTCCAGCTCTTGAATTCAATTGCTAAAGTGTAACTTGCATCCATGCAAATAAACAGTATAAATCAACTGCGAGATTTATATGACCAGCCTACGGAAAGAGCTCAGAAAAAAGTGCAAACTGAACTCGACAAACACTGCATTAACTTCATTCAAAATTCTCCATTTCTCTGTTTGTCTACATACTCACTGCAGGCTAAAATGGATGTTTCTCCTAGAGGAGGTGCTCCGGCTTTTGTTCAAGTACATAATCCCAACACCCTCTTAATCCCAGATGCAAAAGGAAATAACAGACTGGATAGCCTTTGCAATATTATTGAGACTAAAAGAGTAGGTCTTATTTTCTTAATTCCCGGAGTGGATGAAACGCTGAGGATTAACGGTTCTGCTCATATATCCACCGACGATGAATATCTGAAATATTTCAAGAATGACAAGCATCCTCCTAAAAGCTGCATAGTGGTAAATGTTGAAGAAGCATTTCTGCACTGCGCTAAAGCTTTTATGCGATCTAAACTCTGGGACCCTAATTCTCAAATTAATAGAACAGAATTTCCTTCTATGGGTGAAATGCTCAAAGATCATCTTAAAACAGATGAACCCGCAGAAACACGAGAAGATATGCTTAAACGATATCAAAAAGATTTATAATATGGAATTCACTCTTAAATACCATTTTGATACATCAGCCCAAAGCATTTATAACGCCTGGCTGAACTCTGAAGCTCATAGCCTTATGACTGGCGGAGATGCTCAAATTAATCCTATTGAAGGAGAAGACTTTAGGGCTTGGGACGATTACATTAGCGGAAAGAACATAGAACTAAAAGCCCACTCTTTTATTAAACAATCATGGAGAACTGTTGAGTTCAATGATTCTGAAGAAGACTCACTACTCGAGATCCAGCTTAATGAAAAAGATGGTGGAACTGAATTGATATTAACACATTCAAATCTACCTGCCCATGGTCAGCAATACCACCAAGGCTGGATTGATAATTACTTTATACCAATGACAAACTATTTTAATACTATCTAATGGACTTAGAACAATTGAGATTCCCAATAGGAAGATACATTAAAAAGGATAGCTATTCTGATGCAGAGATAGCACAACATATTGATGATATTGCCTCACTTCCAGAACGTTTGACATCTGCAGTTGAGGCTTTAAATGATGAACAACTAGATACAGCATACAGACCTGGTGGTTGGACAATTAGACAAGTGGTTCACCACATTGCCGATAGCCATATGAACAGTATCATTCGCTTTAAGCTCAGCCTTTCTGAAGAAACACCTACTATCAAGCCATATATGGAAGCGAAATGGGCAGAACAAACTGACCACAGCATGCCTATAAAGCCCTCAATGCAAATTATTGATGGTGTTCACGCTCGACTAGCTGTGCTATTGAGAGCTATGAGCAAAGACGATCTCAAGAAGACCTATTTACACCCAGAATACAATCAAGAATTCAGCTTAGATCAAGCTATTGCTCAATATGGATGGCATAGCAATCACCACTTAAAACATATAACTAATCTTACTAAAACATTTTAATTATGGCAACAGTAAATATCTACCTCAATTTCGACGGTAATTGTATGCAAGCATTTGATTTCTATAAATCAGTATTCAAAAAAGATTTTCAGTTTGTAGGCAAGTTCGATGAAATGCCGAGCTATGAAGGTGCACCTCCCGTGTCTGACGATCTCAAAGGCAAAATCATGCACATCAGCTTACCCATTAGCAAGGAAACTATTCTGATGGGCAGTGATACTGGTGGTGAGTGGTCATCTTCCTTTAAACAGGGCAACAATTTTTCAATTTCGGTGGGGACCAAGAGTATTGAAGAAGCTGACGAGATTTTCAATGCCCTTGCCGATGGAGGTGAAATTACTATGCCCATAGAAAAAACTTTTTGGGAGTCATATTTTGGAATGCTCACTGATAAATTTGGGATAGCTTGGCAAGTAAGCTGCGAATTGGCAAGTCATAAAGATTTTGAAAATGCGAATAAATAGTCTTCATTTAATTCTTGTATTCAACCTGATATACTTTGGTGTTTCATGTTCTTCACCAACTGAAAAACAAGCGGAACAAGAAGTTAGTGCCGATAGTGTAAACTATTATGTTGATTCTAGCTTGCAGGACATCTTAGATGAGCACCAATTGCGAGGTTCTATTTTAGTCTTTGATGTGGCCGAGAACAGCTATTACTCCAATGATTTTGAATGGTCCAAGCAAGGAAGACTTCCAGCTTCAACCTTCAAAATTCCGAATTCAGTAATAGCTCTTGATCTCGGAATAGTTGAAGACGACAGCACATTATTTCCTTGGAATGGCGAAAAAAGAAGAATGAAAATCTGGGAACAAGATCTCCTATTTAGTCAAGCTTTTCACCTCTCTTGTGTACCCTGTTATCAAGAAATAGCAAGAAAGATAGGCTTCAAAAGGATGAGAGAATATCTAAAAAGGCTTAATTATGGAGAAATGCAAGTCGACTCCAGTTCTGAAGATGTTTTCTGGCTTGAAGGAGATTCCAAAATCAGTCAATTTCAACAAATTTCATTTTTATCTGGCCTTCATCATCAACAATATGATTTGAAAAAGCGAAGCTATAACATCATTAAAAGGATGATGATACTTGATTCTAATGAAAACTATGTACTCAGAGGCAAAACAGGCTGGTCAATAAGAAATGGAAATAATAATGGATGGTTTGTAGGCTACGTAATAAAGGCTGATAAAAGCTATTTTTTCGCCACCAATGTTACTCCCACTGCTGAATACCCCATGGCAAATTTCATTCAAGACAGAAAAGAAGTAAGTATACTAGCACTTAAACAATTAAACATCCTATAAATAGATCGTAAGGCACAAGCATGTGAATACTTCTTAATAAATGCGACCTTTGAAGGGATGAAGAATGAGAACATCGCAATACGGTCGACATACCTCAATATTTTGGGGCACCTCATTCTAGTAGCTATAAAATGGCTGGCTGGCGTATTCGGTAACTCCTATGCGCTGATTGCTGATGCCATAGAATCAAGCACTGATGTCTTTTCATCTCTTTTAGTTCTGTTGGGATTGAAATATGCAAAACGCCCTGCCGACGAAAATCACCCTTATGGTCATGGCAAAATAGAACCCGTAATAACATTTACTGTAGTAATCCTTCTGGTTCTATCGGCAATAGCCATCGCATACCAAAGCATTCAAAACATCAAATCTCCAGATGAACTTCCGAAGTCTTGGACTTTAATAGTATTGGCTTGCATCATACTTTGGAAAGAAATCTCTTTTAGATATATGAGAAAGAAAAGCAGAGAATCTAATAGCGCCTCTCTAGCGGCAGATGCATGGCACCACAGAAGTGATGCAATAAGTTCAGTTGCCGCATTCATAGGGATATCCATTGCGCTTTTGTTTGGTAAAGGCTTTGAATCTGCTGATGATTGGGCCGCTCTTATTGCTGCTGCATTTATTCTTTATAATGCCTATAAAATATTTAGACCAGCATTAGCTGAGATGATGGACGAGCAATTGCATGAAGAATTAGTTGAAGAAATAAGAACAGTAGCTTTGAAAGTTGAAGGAGTTAAGGGAACAGAAAAATGTTTTATCCGAAAAGCCGGAACCAGATATCATGTAGATTTGCACGCAAGCGTAGATGCGGAAATTTCTGTTTTAAAAGGCCATGAGATTGCCCATACCCTTAAAGATCAATTACTACAGGAAATAGAAAATTTGGGTGAAATATTAATTCATATTGAACCTCATGAAGACCATAATAAAAACAATTAGCAATGGCAGATATTAGAGAAAAACAATTCTGGATTAATTTATTAAAAAAGCTGCTAAAAACTTTCTTAAAGCAACAAGGTATAAAAACCAGTCCCGACACCCATCATCAACATGTTGTTCCCCACGAAGATGGCTGGGCTGTTAAAGGCGAAGGAAATACAAGGCACAGTGGTACATACAGAAAGCAATCCACAGCCATCCGCAGAGCGAAAAGAATTGCCAAGAACTATAATGCAGATGTTATTATTCATCGTCAAGATGGCACTATTCGAGACCGCATAAGTCCGAAACCAAAGAAGAGGTAGCTTTTAATCGGACTATTGAATCTGTTCAACGAGGCACTTAACTATTCGTCAAAATAAAGCTGATTCAAATCGACAATCAGCGTTTTAAATCTTAGCATTTCGTTTTTCATATGTTATGAAAAGCTCAATCGAATGGAAACACTATTTCCAACAAAACCTCAAAAATCAGCGTATTAACTGGAATCAAAAACCACAAATCACCGCTGAAGAAAAACGTCAAATTATCTACAGCCTAAAAGCCTGGCAAAAAGGCGAAACTTCTGATGGATCTCACCTCAAAAAAGCGGCTGCTAAATATGCTAGCAAACATGCAGATCCCGATTATTTAGAAGCCATTAATCTATTTATTAAAGAAGAACAAAAACACGGAGAGAACCTAGGCCTATACATAGATGCCATAGGAGAAAAAAGAGTCAAGTTTGATTTAGGAGATTATGCCTTTAGATCTGTTCGTTACTTTTTGACAAATATGGAAATATGGACCATTACGGTCTTGATAGTTGAAAGTGCAGCTCAAGTGTTCTATCAGTCCCTGAAAAACGCTAGCAATTGCAGTCTCCTAAAAGAAATATGTACGGATATACTAATAGATGAAGCTGAACATATTGATTTTCAAGCAGAACGATTGTTTCACATTTATCAAGCTAAAAGCAATTTCAAACAGACCGTTTCTTATTATAGTTACAGAGTTTTATTCGAAGTGGTTGTGCTTGCTATATGGCTCTCACATAAAAAAGCATTTAGAGCAGGTGGCTATACGCATAGTAAATATGAAATTCTAATGCGTAAAAAATTCCTAAACATCTTGACTTTCGTTACGGCCTATCATCCAATCTATGCCAAAGCTTAGCTTAAAAAGCGTATTTTTGGTAGATAGAGTATGGAAAAGGAAATCATTAAGGAATACAGCAATGGCGAGCTAACAATAGTGTGGAAACCGCAAAAATGTATACATGCTGGCGAATGTGTAAAAGCGCTGCCAGAAGTATATAAGCCTAAGGAGAAACCTTGGATTAATGCTAAAGATGCCAAAACTCAGGATCTCATCAATCAAATTAATAAATGTCCCTCAGGTGCTCTGTCATATTACATCCCCAATGAAACAAAAGCAAGTTCTGAGGCTGCAACAACAGTTAAAGTGAATGTGAGTAAAAACGGTCCTATTCTGATTAGTGGGGAGTGTGAATTGATTGCACCAGATGGCTCATCTCAGATTCTCAATAAAAACACAGCTTTATGCAGATGCGGTGCTTCTAAGAATAAACCCTATTGTGATGGCAGTCATAAAACGATAGCGTTTATCGGTTAAATAGGCAAAAGTGAACAAGCATTGAGCCCGAAATTTTTATCTATTTTATTGAATAATTTAACTATACATTCGTCCACTTTTTGCGTGATTTAAAGTCCAAATGATACAAGACATAGAAAACATAGAGCTAAAGTTTTTAACTCTAGAAGATTATCAAGAACTTAAGCAAACAATGATTGCCGCTTACTCCACCATGCCAGATGCATATTGGAAAGAGCATCAAATAAAAACACTAATAGATAAGTTTCCAGAAGGCCAGGTTGTCTTAAAAGTAAATAGTCAAATTGCTGGCTGTGCTTTATCCATTATTGTTGACTACGATCAATTTGACCAACACCATACCTATAAGGAAATTACTGGTCAATATACATTTAATACCCATCAAGAAGATGGTGATGTTTTATACGGTATTGATATTTTTATCAAACCCGAATTTAGGGGATTGCGCCTGGGCAGACGTCTGTACGATTACCGCAAAGAGCTCAGCGAAAGATTGAACTTAAAAGGTATTGCTTTCGGCGGAAGAATTCCAAACTACCATCAATATGCAGAAGAACTCAGCCCTAAAGAATACATAGAGAAAGTCCGACGCAAAGAAATTCACGATCCAGTACTTAACTTTCAAATATCTAATGATTTTCACCCATCAAAAATTTTAAAAGGCTATTTAGAAGGTGATCAAGCTTCTAGCGAGTTTGCTGTTTTATTAGAATGGGATAATATCTTTTACGAAAAGAAATCAAAAAAGGCCTCTGTAAATAAAAAGGTAGTGAGATTGGGATTGATTCAGTGGCAGATGCGTCCTTATAAAAACTTTGATGAGGTAATGCAGCAGGCAGAATACTTTATAGATGCAGTATCTGGCTATCGTTCAGATTTCGCTCTATTTCCGGAATTCTTCAATGCTCCATTGATGGCGGAAAACAATCACCTTACTGAACCTGAGGCAATCCGGGAACTAGCGAAACACACAGAAGAAATCGTACAAAAATTTTCAGAGCTCGCTATCAGCTATAACATAAACATTATCACCGGCAGCATGCCAGAAATTGTAGATGATTTATTGTATAATGTTGGCTATCTGTGTAAGCGAGATGGCACCGTCGACAGATATGAAAAACTACATGTTACGCCAGATGAAGCTAAAGTATGGGGCATGCAAGGAGGCAGCAAACTTCAAGCTTTTGATACCGACTGTGGTAAAATCGGTATTCTAATATGTTACGACTCTGAATTTCCAGAACTCAGCAGATTATTAGCAGACGATGGCATGGACATACTTTTTGTGCCTTTCCTCACCGATACTCAAAACGGATATTCCAGAGTTAGAAACTGCGCTCAAGCACGAGCTATTGAGAACGAATGCTATGTGGCCATAGCTGGAAGTGTTGGCAATTTGCCAAATGTTCACAATATGGATATACAATTTGCCCAATCTATGGTATTTACACCTTGTGATTTCGCATTTCCAACGAATGGTATAAAAGCAGAAGCAACCCCAAATACCGAAATGATATTAATCGCCGATTTAGATATTGATTTACTCAGAAATCTAAATCGTTTTGGCAGTGTGAGGAACCTTCAAGACCGACGCAAAGACATCTTCGAACTCCGCAAAAAATAATGCGTTTTAGGTCTGCTCGACATACCAATAATTTAGCAGCTATTATTGAGTTCTATACCTCAGTTTTATTGTTTGAAGTGCTGGGAGACTTTCAGGCTCACGAGAAATACAATGGGGTCTTTTTAGGCAGGAAGGGTTTAGATTGGCATCTTGAATTTACTGCATCTGACGCGCAGGCTGTTCACAGTCCGGATGAAGACGATATTCTAGTCTTTTATCCAACTGACAAAAAAGACTATGATGCAATTCTCAAGCGAATCATAGAGCTAAATATTCCTCAGTTAGAACCAAAGAATCCATATTGGACTAAAAACGGAATAATGATACAGGATCCCGACGGCTTTAATGTCATAGTCTCAAATAGATATGTTTTATAGCTAGTTTTCATTGTGGTTATAATGTGATTTAAACTACAATTCCTTCTAACTTTATACAATACATTTGCCCACAAAATTGTTGAATAGATATTCATGGGTAAATTAAAAATGAACAAAAGCTTGGGTAGGTCTATAATACTTGGAATCCTAGCTATTATTATAGGCGTATTTATATCCAAGCAATTATCAAAAAAAGGATCTGCTGAAGGACCAAAAATTTCATTTCGATCGAAGATAGTTGAAGTAGAAACTGTTAAAACTTCCGGTATACCACTGAACATTATCGTGAGTGGTAGGTTGAAAGCAAGCAATAGAATGGAGCTTTATACGGAGGTCAGCGGTGTGCTGAGCAACCAGAATTTTAAAGAAGGCAACAGATTTAGTAGCGGGCAAACTTTGGTTCAAGTTAATAGCAGTGAGTTTGAAGCGCAGCTTAAAGCTCAAAAAAGTA
>CBDUMX010000019.1:0-17534 GCA_965368435.1 uncultured bacterium | reverse complement strand
ACATTGAGCAATAAGAGAGGATAACCCGAGATTTTAATAAATGGGGCTGCAAAGAAGAATGCTAAAAGAAACCAACTTAAATACGTCCTATACTTATAGAACAGTCCCTTTATTATCTTCGGGTATATCCAAATTCTCTTACCGCTTTGAGAGACATTAGCTAAATGCTCTCGAAAGTTTTGTGTGTTTTTTTCTTGACTCATTAAGCTTCTGGCGCTGTTTCCGTAGAATCAGCCACACTTCCTTCATCCTCAACAGCTGGTGGCACCCAAAGTTCGCCATCTGGTGGCAAGCCTCCTTCAGGATTAGTTCCTTGTAAACTAATAATATAGCTGCTCACTTGTTGAATCATTAGTGGACTCAGCATCTTTTCCCAGCTAATCATCCCTTTATCAGGCACACCGTATTTTATGGTCTTAAACACATTCTTTACGCCTCCTCCATGCTTCCAATACTCATCGGTTAGGTTCGGTCCGGAATTACCTTTTCCGCCCTCGTCGTGGCATATTTTACAGTTTGCTACATAGATGTTTTCGCCCTCGCTTATTGATGCAGCGTCAGTTAAAAGAACTACGCTGTTTTCATCAATATCCAAGCCTTGTGATTCTAAATCTTCACTCTGTTTGAGCTCGCTTTCGGCCATTTCGGCAGCATATTCCTCTTCCTGATTCATACCTGCTCCAGTAACACTATATCTCACAAAATAAATAACAGCAAAAAGTATAGTTCCGTAGAATAAAAACATAAACCACGGTGGCGGTGGATTGTCTAGTTCATGAATACCATCATACTCGTGACCCATATCCACATCTTTATCTGTTCCCATGGGTTTAAGTTGAAATAGTTTCTCCCACATATTTCGCTTATCCCACATTTTTTGCTCTTCAGAAGCAAATTCTCCGTTTTTATACTTTTTAAGATCTACACTTACTTTCCATAAAAACAATGCTAAAACAAGCATAAGGAAAGTGATAAAATATATAATCCAAATAAGTTCTCTGGGAAGAGCAACTGCAGTATCCGCTCCCTGAGCAAAACTCATTTGAGCTCCAAATAAGAGTGCTATTAATATTGATGTTCTAGTTTTCATAATCTTCCAAATTTGAGTTAGACAATGGTAAATTCGACATAGCATCTGATTGCTCTTTTGTCATTACAGTCATATATAATGCTACGATTACAAACACTGCTATAAAAAGGATTAAGGAGATAATTAAATATATATCCGCACCTTCAACATAACCTATCATTTTTCCCATTTTTTTATTTATTAGTTGCTACTTCTTCTACATGAATATCTCTACCTAGCTTGTGGAGGTATGCAATCAATGCTATAATCTCCTTCTTGTCGTCCACCTTAATTTCCTTTATCTTCAGCTTGGTTTGAATTTGTTTAGCTTGTCGTTTAAGATCTTTCAATGCTTTCGCCTCATAACCATCTTCATAAGGCACACCTAAAGTTCTCATTGCTGAAATTTTCTTTTCTAGCATTGACACGTCCAAATCATTCTCAATGAGCCATGGGTAAGCAGGCATTATTGATCCTTCTGATTTAGATCTGGGATCTAACATGTGTTCATAATGCCATTTGACATCTCTAAATGTTCTGGATGTTTTGTCTCCACCTCTAGCCAAATCTGGACCTGTGCGTTTTGATCCCCATAAGAATGGATGATCATATATGTTTTCTCCCGACTTGGAATAATCTCCATATCTAACGGTTTCAGACCTAAAAGGCCTTACCATTTGAGAGTGGCAATTATTACAGCCTTCTCTTATATAAATATCTCTACCTTCAAGCTCTAGTGGAGTATAGGGTTGTATGCTCGGTATAGTTTGAATATTAGATTTAATTAAAAATGTTGGTATAAATTCTACTGCACCTCCTATGGCCACAACTATGAATGAAAAGACCAATAATTGAACAGGTCGTTTTTCAATCCATCTGTGCCAGTAAACTCTTTTTGTGCTTTCTTCTTCTTCCTTAACCATAGGGTAAGCTTCAGCAGCCTCATTGGCAACCAAACTACCTAGTTTAGCTGTTTTAATAAGGTTATAAGCCATAATAAATACACCGGTCAAATAGAGCAAACCACCAAAAGCTCTTAGCATATGCATTGGTAAAACTTGAAGAGTAGTTTCTAAGAAGTTAGGGTACTTCAATTGTCCAGATTCAGTGAATTCTTGCCACATTAAGCCTTGCGTAAATCCAGAGAAATACATAGGAACTACATAGAAAAGCATACCTAATGTTGCAATCCAAAAATGCGCTCCTATAAGCTTCTGAGAAAAAATCTTTGTTTTGTATATCTTAGGAATGATATAGTAAAGCATTGCAAATGTTAAGAATCCATTCCATCCCAAAGCACCGACATGAACGTGGGCTACTATCCAATCTGTGAAGTGCGCAATAGCATTCACATTTTTAAGTGAAAGCATCGGACCCTCAAATGTTGCCATACCATAGCAGGTGATTCCAACTACCATGAATTTTAATACTGCATCATCTCGTACTTTGTCCCAAGCTCCTCTTAAGGTTAACAGACCATTTAACATCCCTCCCCAGCTAGGAGCTATAAGCATAATACTAAACGCAACACCAAGTGTTTGAGCCCAATCAGGTAAAGAAGAATACAATAAATGATGAGGACCTGCCCAGATATATAAAAATATTAGAGACCAGAAATGAAGTATAGACAACTTATATGAATAAATAGGTCTATTCGCCATCTTAGGCATGAAGTAATACATTAAACCAAGAAAAGGGGTAGTTAAGAAAAATGCCACCGCATTATGTCCATACCACCATTGAACTAAAGCATCTTGAACACCCGCATACCAGGAATAGCTTTTCACTAAGCTTATTGGCAGTTCAAAGCTATTGACTACATGCAGCATTGCCACTGTGATAAAGGTTGCGATATAGAACCAAATAGCAACGTAAAGATGCTTCTCTCTTCGCTTCAATATGGTTCCAAACATATTCCATCCAAAAACAACCCAAATTACAGTGATAGCGATATCAATCGGCCATTCTAATTCAGCATACTCTTTTGATGTTGTAATCCCCAAAGGCAAAGTTATTGCCGCTGCAACTATGATCAACTGCCAACCCCAAAAGTGAATATTGCTCAATGCATCACTAAACATTCTAGTTTTAAGCAAGCGTTGCAAAGAGTAATACACTCCCATGAAAATTGCATTACCCACAAAAGCAAAGATTACTGCATTGGTGTGTAATGGTCTAATTCTACCAAAGGATGTATACTGATTGCCAAAATTGAACCACGGTTCAAATAATTGACTTGCAATAAGTACTCCTACGGTCATACCTACAATTCCCCATAGCGCAGTTGCTATAGCGAAATTCTTGACAATCCGATTGTCATAATTAAAGGTCTCTTTTTGCATATTGTTTTTGATTTAATTGTTTTGATTCTTTTTTATCTAATAATCTGAATGATGGCGATTCTAAGTCATCAAACTGCCCCTTCTTTAGTGCAACAAAAAAGGCATAGAGAAAAACTAAGGCTAATACCAAACTGATCGATATAAGTACAGCAATCACTTTCATAATAATTCCAATTCTTTAGCTTTTATTCTAACTAGCATTGTATTTAATAACACCACGGTTATAGAGCTTATCGGCATAAGTATTGCAGCGATGATTGGCGTTAACATGCCGCTTACGGCAAAAGCAACTCCTATTAGGTTATAAAGTAATGAGAATACCAGCGCAATTTTTAATATTCGCTTTGCATATTTTGCAAGAGTCATGAATTTTGGAAGTAGTCTAAATTGACGCGCTACCAAAACGGCATCTGCTCCAGGATAAAATCCATTTAAAGATTCTGTTACTGCAATTCCAAAATTGCTGTTCTTCAACGCAATTCCGTCATTAATACCATCTCCAACCATTGCCACATTTTCAAGAGATTTAATCTCTAATATTCGCTCCATTTTATCTTCGGGCTTTTGTTCAAAAAGTAGCTGTTGAAAATTTTCGAACTGATTCAAGGCTTGAATTTTATCAGATGAATTATCTCCACTGATTAAACTTAAGTTATAGTTGTCACTTAAATTGTTCAGGACTTCTTTGCTTTCTGATCTAAAGCTCGACTTAAGGCTGAAAAATCCTTTAAATTTATTGTTAATTTCAACTCCAATTACCGCCCCATTATTCGCAACTTCTGCGTCGAGCCAGGCGGCTGAACCCAATCTCAATTTTAAGTCTTTATACTCTGCAATAATGCCTTTTCCTATTTCTTCACTGTAGGTGTTTAATATTAAATTCTTCTGATTTAAATGTTGCTGCAGTCTTTGACTCAATGGGTGATTAGATTGAGCTGCAGCAGATGACACTAATCTCAATTCAGTAGCAGAAAGTTGTTCGCCTTCATAATGAACTTGGGCTTGTCCAGCTTGAGTTAGTGTCCCAGTCTTATCAAACACTATATGTTGTATATCGCCGAGAACTTGCAGACTATCAGCCTCTTTCACAAAAAAACTATTTCTTGAAAACACCCTTAGAATATTCCCATAGGTAAAAGGAGCTGACAATGCTAATGCACAAGGACAAGCAACAATTAAAACTGCACTAAAGACAAAAGGAATTTTACTTGGGTCGATAAAGTACCAACTTATAGATGATAATACTGCTATACTAATTACTGCGATGGTAAAATATTTTGAAATGCCATTGGTCCAACTCACAGGTTTCTCTCGAAGACTATTGCTGCTCCAATTAGACCACAATTTAGTGACATCAGGCCTATTGATAATCTCAATTTCAATTTCTCCTCCAATTTGCTTACCCCCTGTGTAAATTTCATTGCCATGAAGAACTTCTTCGGCAATTTGCTCACCAGTTATAAATGAATAATCAATCAGAGCATGTGGTGATTTCAGCAAACCATCTACGGGAACTACCTCCATGTTCTTCACAATAAGCAAGTCTCCTTCGCGCAAATCGCGAATACTCGTCCATTCAAATTCTTGCCCATTCAGTCTTCTGCGCACTACCAATGGTATAAACTCCGTTAGGCTGCGTTGAAATGAAACTTGATTATAGATCTTGGTTTGAAACCATTTACCTACAAGGAGAAAGAATACTAAACCAGCAAGTGAATCCAAATAACCTGGACCAATTCCTGAAAATATTTCATACAAGCTCCATACCCATAAACTCAACATGCCTATTGCTATGGGAATATTAATATGCGTTTTAGATGCCAGTAAAGACTTATATGCAGATTTTAAATATTCAAAACCAGAATAAAACAAAACGGGTATACTCATCCCAACTGAAAGTACTAGGAACAATTGAGTAAAGAACTCATCCTTGCTCAGGTTCAAGCCAAAATAATGCGGCATGCTATACAACATAATATTGCCGAAGCAAAAGCCTGCCACTACCATTTTCAGCAAAGTCTTTTTATTAAGCTTACTCTCTTCCTCTTTCCTTTTTTCAGCAAAACTCAGAAGTGGAGGATATCCAATGTCGCTTAAAAGCTGAGCTAGAAATGATAGCTTAATCTCTTTCTTCGCAACTACTGTGCACTTCTTCTGTTCAAAATTTACCTCTGCCCGTAAAATTCGTTTATCAAATGAAGGTAGATCTTCTAACAATTCAACACAAGATGAACAGTGAATTGCTGGAAGAGAAAAGCTTATTTTATAAATCTTATCATTCTGAAAATCAACAAATTGCCTAAAATTCTGAGCGAGGTCAAACTGCTTATACTCTATGCTTACAAATTCTTCACTAGTGTTAATTTTAGTAACGACATCATCTAATGTAGCACAGCCATAACAACAATAATATTCACCTTCGATTTGAATTGATTCATCAATACAATCATCTCCGCAATACTTGCATTTATTATATGTGATGGTATCTATGCTCATTAAAATTCCTTGGACCTGAATTAATTTGAGTGAATTACAAGCAGAGGAACATCAGTTTTTGCACAAATGTTCTTGGTAATACTTCGATTGAAAAAGTAATCAATTTTACTGTTTCTAGCGTGATAGATAATTAATAAATCTGTTGGAACCGTATCTATATAATAGTTGATACCTTCGGCTATTGAGGCATTATTTATAGTTTCTACATTAATCTGATTGCCGTTAAGAGAAATCCGTTTTGGGCTTGTTTCATTTAGATCTTGAAGAACTTTTATAGCATTAATTCTGGCATTCGACATATTAATGCATTTAAAAAACTCTTCCAGAAAGGATTCTTTCTCCAAATGATTTTCAGCAGTTGCTATAGCCACATGCTCAATGGCACTTTTATCTGAACCATAGGGTACAGCAAGAACTGGAATTTTACTTGTTCTGATAATTGACTCAGTAACGGAACCAAAAATCTTTGATTCAATATTGTTTTCACCTTTAGTACCCATTGCAATCAGGTCAATATGATGTTTGGATGCTGAACTGTTCACCCATTCATTTAAATCCCCGGCTTTAATAATTGCCTCTGATTCAACTTGATGTTTGTCAGATATATAAGCTTGCAACCTGCGCATTTCCTGCTCAGCATCTTTTCTCATTAAGTCATCAATTCTTATCAGAACACCTGCTGCTGAATTTGGTGCCTTAATGGTATGAATTAAGACAATGCTGATTTTGCTTTTATGAAAGTGTTCTAAAACAAAATCAATTGCACTCTCAGCATTGGCAGAAAAATCGGTAGGTAATAAAATCTTAAACATGATGCTAGTTTGTTAAACCGCGACTTTCACGCGATAATTCTATTTGTTTCGACAAACTATAGCCATCTGTAGCTGTAGTTTCTATCCAATTTAAATTCATCTTTCTAAACACCTGCACATGAAGCCCCAAATTTTTCTCAAAGACTTCTTCTACTTGATTCACAGTCATTTCAGCTGAAATATCAAGATCTATTGCTTTCAATTGAGGATTAAGAGAAGTAAGCAATACACTTTCTTTAAGCATGTCTTTCTTGGGTGAACCCTCTTCACTCTCATGACTGTGGTGGAAGAATTCAATCTTTAAACCATCAAAGCTTTCTTGGAATTTCTCTTTTATATCGGCGGTAAAAGAGTCTTTATGTATCTGAAATTTCATATTATAAAACCTGTGCTAAATAGCTCTGAAATTCAAACTTTAATTCCTCATAAATTTTGTCAAAAGACTTCATCTTTTCTACCAGTTCTACATTCTCTTCAGCTCTTCTCCTATCTGTAGCAATATTGTTAGCTTTGGCATTCTCAACTATTTTATGCTCTTCTTGATTTATCTCATGAAGAAGTTCATCTATTACTTCATTCTGTCTGATAAATTGATTTTGAAAATGTTCTGCAGGCGCCAAAACTGCATTTTTACTGTTTGCCATAACAACTTCCGACAATCTATTTTTAAACGAAAGGATTTCGTCTTTAACAAAGTTTAATTTTTGAGTCCATTCTAGATGCTCATTGTGTAGTTCACTTAAATGTTTCTTTTCCATAATTTTTTAATTTAATATCAGCATTGGAGTTTTGCTTTCTCCAAGCAGTTGTTTAATTGTGCTTTTGTGCAATACCTTCTCTATAAAATTTCTCTGTTGTCTCTTGAGAACCAAAAGATCTACTGTGTTAGCCTTCAAAAAGTGGCCTATTCCTACCGCAGGGTTTTGATCTTCAATTTCAATACTTCTAATACCGCCTTCTTCAGAAACTATTCTGCATTCATAATCTTCATTGCCTTTACAAACTGTAATTAAATCAGTTCGATAAATATGGTGACCAAACAGTTCAAATAGTTCTTTCAGTTCTGTATTTATATGCTCTGATTTGTCATTAGCTAGAACTACTTTGTTCACATTTTTAAAGCTCACATTTTGAGGTATTACAAGTACTGGGCAGTGGCTTCGTTTGCAGGTTTCATAGCTTACGCTTCCCAATAGTCTACTTATCATTAAGCTCTTACCATTGGTTCCCATGCATATCAGACTTGCCGATTCTTTTTCTGCTATCTCAACTATAACATCGGCGGCAAAACCAAATTCAACTATAAATCTAATCTCGCATTCATAATCCTTGCTCCATTCCTCGCATAGATTTTCCAACCTTCTTTCAGAATTTTTTCTTTGAGCGTCCATCATGTCACTCATCACATTTGCTGGACTATACATATCCACTGCTGGAACATGAAGTACATGAACTAAAACCACTTCAGCCTTAACCTCTTTTGCATATGCAATACTATACTTCATAGCATTTTCTGAAGGAGCTGAAAAATCTATTGGACAAATAATTGGTTTCATTTACTAGGCTCAAAGTAAGGGTGATTATCTCTAATGTCAGCTGCCCTTGGTCATCATTAAATATGATATAAATTATTCCTGAAGAAAGTCTTCATAGTGGTCTTCGAAATACTTTTTACAGTCTTCGCATTCAAGGATTTTATAATACGTCCATAAATCTACATGATGCAATGGTTCCCCGCAGTATGGACATATACTTGCTTCTTTGCACCATTCAAAATAGTGTTCCTCGCATATGTATATGCTGTCTTGACTCAAGGATATAGAATCATATTCCTTCAATTCTTGCGCTTCACAGACTAAACTGTTAAGCATAAATATTGTGCTAATGACTAGTATGTTACGAATTGATTTTCCCATTGATATGCGGTATGAGTAAAGCTAAATATATTTCGAAATCCCAAGTGATTGAGCAACTTAATTACAGACCTACTTCTAACCCCGTTCTCGCAGTAAACTAAAAGCTGTGATCTCGTTGAAAGGTTCAGAAAGAAATCTTCAACATTTTTCTTCATTATATCCAAATTGATAGCATCTGGAAGGTGTCCTTTTCTAAATTCTTCTTCAGGCCTTAAATCAATAATAACCGTATCTTGTAAATTCAAAAAATTGACGAGATCTGATGGATTGTGTATTGTATGTACTGTCTTTTTCAATCTATGTACAAATGTGAACCACAGATGTCTAGATTGAACAGAGCAAACTCAGATACTTACATGATTGTGCTCATGCTAATAGGGTAAGGTCTTTAATTTTTGAGGATCTACTACTGTAATTTCACTACCGTGAATTTCTATCAGTCCATCCGATTTAAATTCTGATAACATCCTTATTGCAGTTTCTATGGATGTTCCTGCCATAGATGCTATTGTTTCCCTGGATACTTTCATGCGAAAGGTACCCTCTTCACTGTATTTCTCTTTTAAATCTACTAATGCCGTTGCAATTCTCTTGCGCACTGATTCATAGGCTAAATCCAAAATTTTATGCTCTTTAATCAATAGATTATTAGTCATCATTTTCAAAAATTTTTCAGAAACCGCTGTGTTTTCCGTAATCAGTTGCCTGAAGTCTGCTGCTGGGATTTGCCATATTTCTGATTCTTCTAGGCACTCTGCTGAGTTAGAATGAGGAATTTCTTTTAATACCGACCAATAACCAAAGAAATCACCATCACTGCAAAGATCCAGAACTGCCTCTTTTCCGTCTTGGTTCATTTTTGTGACTTTTACCTTGCCTTTTGCTAAATAGTAGACATATATAGATGTATCTCCATCTCTATAAATCAAGTCTTTTACACTATGTGTTTTAACGGTTTTATTGGCAAATAACTGTTGCATATCACCAGCTCGGCTTGACTTTCCACCGCCCACTGCCTGGTGCTTTTTTAGTCTGTTTTCTATAGCTGTCAACAAATCAGCTTCATCAAATGGTTTAATTATATAGTCATCCGCACCTAAGGTCATCCCTTTTCTAACATCTGATCTCTCCGCTTTGGCTGTTAAAAAAATAAATGGAATCCCCAATGTTTCATCTTTTTTAGACAGAATATGAAGAACACCATATCCATCCAACTCGGGCATCATTATGTCACATAAAATCAAATCTGGAAGCGATTCAACGGCTAAACGTACCCCAACTTTTCCATTTTCGGCAGTTAACACATCATAACCATCTAATTCAAGAATTTCTTGTATGTTTTCTCGAATGTCTAAATTGTCTTCTATTATTAAAATCTTACTCATAATTTCTAAAGTGAAGGGTAAAAGTACTGCCTTTATTCAATTCGCTTTCAAAGGTAATATCACCATCCATCAGCTGCACATACCTTTTAACAATATTTAATCCCAGGCCTGTACCTTGAATATTTGTAGCATTGGAAGCTCTGTAAAATCTCGAAAATAACTGTGTTTGATCTTCTTTCGAAATCCCAATACCGCTATCAATTACCCGTATATACAAGCCATCTTTATCTTCACTTTCAATTCTTATCTTCTCTCCTTCATTTGAATATTTATAGGCATTAGACAATAAATTATTAAGAATGTTTCTCAGTAAGAAAGGATCTAGCTTTACTTGGTAAACAGTATGGTTAAAGTTGGTTTCGATTTGCTGATTCTTTTTCATTAATGGACCAGTTTCCTCAATTATCTCATTGAGGAATTCCGTGAGTACTATTTCTTGAGGTTTGTTCTTTATTAAGCCACCCTCAATCTTTTCAAGAGAGAGAAAATCATTCAATATCAAATTTAAATTCTGAACGTTACTGCTAATCTTGGCAATATGTCGCTCTCTATTCTCTTGCTGGTTAACTTCTTTATACTTTCTAATCAAAGCAGCCGAACTCTGAATGCTGCTTAAGGGAGTTCTAAATTCATGAGATGCCATAGAAACAAAATTGGATTTCATCTCATTCAATTGCTTCTCCTTCATCAGTGCGTTGTAGATTTCTTCTTCTGCCTTTTTTTCCTTGGTGATATTTATGTCTACTTGCAGAATCTTATCTATACTTCCATCATCATTGAACAATGGTACAGAGCGACCTTGATAAATTTTATTTCCAGTATTTATTTCAAATTCTTTATGCTCGCCTTTTAATACTTGCTTTAAATTTTCTCTAACTTCCTCCTGAACCTCGTCTGGCAATAAGGAAATGTAGTTCTCTCCTAAAAGTCTACTAGATCCATACCCCATAGACTGTAACTCAGTACCTTCCATAAAGAGTATATTTAAATCCTTGTCTAATACCCCTATTGTTCCATTAGGAAAGTTCATCGCAATAGCCTCGTGTAGTTTCTGACTCTCAACTAAATCTTTCTGAATCTTCTCTCTGAGCAATATTTCATTCTCTAGTCTTTCAGTCCTTTTCTTTACCTTATTCTCCAGCTTGCTCGCATATTCATTCAATTGTTTTTTAATCTTCCGTTCTTCAGAGAGATCGTGAATTATCCCAGTGAAATAGGTCTTTCCTTCAGAAATAAACTCACTAACAGCCAAACGCATTGGAAAGATTGAACCGTCTTTTCTAACTGCTTCAACCTCTCTTCCTATCCCAATTATTTTGGCTTCTCTAGTCCGTTTATAGTTGTCAATATATCCATCGTGGTTTTCTCTATGGGGCTTGCCCATTAACATACTCACATTCTCACCCAACATCTCCTCAGAAGAATATCCCATAAGTCGGATAACAGCCTTATTTACGTCTTGTATTATTCCTCTATCGTCAATAATGACTATACCATCTATAGATGCTTCGAAGAGCGACTGATACAAACTAGATGGTTCATTACTTTGCTTCATGGTATTAAAGAGGCCAACAAAGTAAAACAAGCTTTTACAATTACAAGTAATTTTGATAATATGATTTGATCTGTTTAGCTTTCAGATTTTATTTGAATCTGTACGTATGATAAGTGTTGAAGAAGCTAAAAATTTGGTAGAGAAGCATTCTCAGCTTTTGGCTGAAACAGAATTAAGTTTAGTTGACTGTGGAGGTCATTATTTGTCGACTGATGTACTAGCAGCCATTGACCTGCCTCCATTTCGACAATCTGCTATGGATGGCTATGCGGTAAATTTTAATAATTCAAGAGAATTTAATTGCATAGGAGAAATACCAGCCGGAAGCAGCGACACTTTTGATTTAAAAGCTAATGAGGCTGTAAGAATATTTACTGGGGCTGCTGTTCCAGAAAGTGCTAATCTCATCATCATGCAGGAATGGATAGAGAAGCATGCAAGCAGCTATCCCGATGTTATTCAACTTTTACCAGATCGAGAAATAAAATTGGGCGACCATATTAGACCTATGGGTGAGCAAATTGTAAAAGGCGATTTGGCCATGAATAAAGGCGACGAATTAAACCCGGCAGCAATCAGCTATCTACAATCTTTTGGATATCAAAGTCTTAAAGTCTATAATAAAGCGAAAGTATGTATAGTGATTACTGGGGATGAACTTATAGAAGCTGGCCGTGAACTAAAATACGGTCAGATTTATGAGAGCAATGGGCTTGCAATAAGAAGATCTGTTGAAGAATCGGGATTTGAAGTAGTATCAATAGATAAATGTTCTGATAACTTAGAACAAACTATAAAGAGTATTTCAATGGCAATTGAATCTTCAGATGTATGTATCATTTCAGGCGGAATATCTGTTGGAGAATATGATTATGTTCACCAAGCTTTGACCCAAAATCAGCTTAAATCTATCTTTTATAAAGTGAAGCAAAAACCAGGTAAGCCTCTATTTTTTGGCACAAAGGAGAATAAATCTGTATTTGCTTTGCCAGGAAATCCTGCTGCTGCATTGACTTGTATGTACGAATATGTCATTCCACATCTCAAGCTGCGTTCAGGGGCAAAGAATGCTTGGCCCATAAGCATACAACTTGCTCTATCTGAGTCATTCACTAAAAAAGGAGATAGGGCCATGTTTCTAAAGGCATTCGCCATGGGGTCAGAGGTGAAAATATCTACACATCAAGCATCTTCAATGTTATCCAGCTTTACTCAGGCTAATTGTTTGGTCTACATCCCTACTGATCAAGACTTCATCGCAAAAGGCACATTAGTTGAAGTTCACTTATTATAAACGTTCAATTTACTTAGCTTTGAATCTAGATGTTGCAGGAATACTTTTTGCTACTTTTCTATTGTTGTGTGCCCATAGTAGCATTCCTCTATGCCTCTGTTGGACATGGAGGTGCTAGTGGTTATTTGGCACTTATGGCTTTGTTTTCATTTCCAACTTTATTGATGAAGCCTTCAGCTCTGCTCTTGAACATTATAGTGGCGGGAATCTCATTCTTTTATTTTTATAGAGCCGGCTATTTCAAATGGAAATTATTTTATCCATTTGCTCTGAGCTCTATCCCAGCATCATTTCTAGGTGGATATATCAATGTAAACCCCAGCTTGTATAAGCAAATTCTAGGTGTATTATTAATCTTTGCCATACTGAGAATATTGGGAATTTTTGGTGAGAAATCTGATTCCCAAACTAAAGAAGCACCATTCATACTGTCTTTAGTAATAGGGGCATGTATAGGTTTTTTCTCAGGTATGATTGGAATTGGTGGAGGGATAATTTTGAGTCCACTTATTCTACTCTTTAAATGGGGAGAAATAAAAGAAACGGCCGCGGTTTCAGCATTGTTTATTTGGGTGAACTCTATTGCAGGAATGTCGGGCTTGCTTTTATCCGGAGTGCAGTTGGAAATACAGTCTTTTTATATGGTCATACTCGCTTTAATTGGTGGAGCATTAGGAGGTTATTATGGAAGCAGTAAAAAGACAAATAGCGTGGCATTGAGATATATACTGGCTTTTGTACTTGCCATTGCTAGCTTCAAATTAATAATGGTTTACTGATGGAAATTAGCGCAATCATACTAGCCGGTGGTAAAAGTTCCAGAATGGGGCAAGACAAAGGTCTAATGATTTATAATGGCAAGCCCTTGATTCAATATGCAATTGACATACTAAAGCCGTTGACAAATGATTTAATTATTGTAAGTAATAAAGCTGACTATCAAGCATTTGGATATAAAACAATTGATGATATATACTTAGAAAAAGGACCGCTTGTTGGTATTTACTCTGGACTGCAGCAAATTAATAACGATTGGTGTTTTGTTCTCAGCTGTGATGCACCCAATTTAACAAGTGACATTTTGTTGTCTTTGACAAATAATATAAATACTTCAGAAGTAATCGTTGCCGAACACAAGACTCAAATTCATCCATTAATTGGTCTTTACAATAAAAGTTGTTTGAGCAAACTTAAAATGGAAATTGAGCTGGATCAACTTGGACTAATCAAAGCCATTAAAAAATGCAGATATAAAACTGTAGATTTTAGTACTTTTCCAGAACAGATTTTTAAGAACATAAATAGCCCATCAGACTTATGAAATACACCATAGCCGTTCTTTTAATTTTTCTATTTGCCTGTTCTCGAAAAAGTGTGGAAGAAAAGCATCCGACAAGTGTTGTAGAATTAGTGGTACTCGGCAATGTTCAAGATGCAGGTTCACCTCAACTGGCTTGTACTAAAACATGTTGTACTGCGCTCAGTGCAGCAGAGAAATTGAAAAGAATGGTGAGCTGTCTTGGCTTAATTGATAGTGAAAATTCTGAGTCTTACCTTTTAGATGCCACGCCAAATATTGTTGATCAACTCACTTTACTAAACCGTCTTGGTGAATTGCCTGCAGGACAATTGCCATCTGCAATCTTTTTAACACATGCTCATATTGGACATTATACTGGTTTAATGCAATTGGGAAAGGAAGCCTATAATGCCAAGTCTCAGCCTACCTATTGCATGCCAAATATGATGAAATTTTTATCGAGCAATGGGCCTTGGGATCAATTGGTAGAGAAGCGGAATATTGAATTATTTGCGATGGAAGAAGGCGAGAAAATTCAATTGAGTTCTGATTTGAGTATACGTCCAATCTGTGTACCCCACAGAGATGAGTATTCTGAAACTGTTGGCTTTTTCATTTATGGACCAAATAAAACTGCTTTGTTCATTCCCGACATTGATAAATGGCAAGCTTGGAGCCACTCTATAATTGATTTAATAAGAAAGGTGGATTACGCATTTGTTGATGCAACTTTCTTTGATGGAGATGAAATTCCCGGAAGAGATATGAGTGAAATTCCACACCCATTTGTGATAGAAAGCATGCAGCTTTTTGATTCATTATCAACAGGCGATAAGGCAAAAGTGCATTTTATTCATATGAATCACAGCAATCCATTATTGGATGAAACTAGCGAAAAAACGTCGCAGGTTTTGAAGAAGGGCTTCCGCATTGCGCGTTTATCCGACAGATATGAATTATAGGATTTAGGCCGGACTCGTTTGGTGCAATTTGTCGTATTTACCAGTACCCAATTGATTGAGTAAGGTGAAGTGGCTTTTTAACGCTCCAAAGAACGTTTTATACTCATTGTACGGCACTTGAAATTCCTCCGCCGTAGACCTAACTATATGCGAAATGGACTTATAGTGAACATGGCAAATATTTGGGAATAGGTGATGCTCAATTTGGTAGTTTAATCCACCAACAAACCATGAGAAAAATACGCTCTTATTGGCAAAATTCGCGGTGGTTTTCATTTGGTGAATGGCCCAATTATTTTCAACACTTGAATCTTCTCCTGGAACAAAAAAGTCTGTATTTTCAACCACATGTGCAGGTTGAAAAATTAAGGCCAATATGAGTCCAGATATAAAGTGCATAGTTAAAAAACCAATAAGGGTTTGCCACCATGGAAGATCAATGATTACTATTGGCAAGACTATGGTTAATACAAAATACCAAAGTTTATTGAAAACAATCTGACGCATTGCCTTCTTTGGTGTAAGTCCTTGAGCATTTATTAATTTACGCTTGCTATAGTTGACTAATTGAATGAAATCTTTTACTAAGACCCAATAGATGGTGAGTAATCCGTACAAGAAAGGCGCATATATTATCTGAAATCTGTAAAATGGATGCCTCTTCTGGTTGGGAGTAAATCTCATTACTGCCTGTTCTATATCTTCATCAAAACCGTGTATGTTGGTATAGGTATGGTGTAAGACATTGTGCTGAATTATCCAGTTTACATGGTAACCACCTACAAAATTCACCATGAAACCCATGAATTTGTTTACTTTTTTATTTTTTGAATAGGAGCCGTGATTTGCATCATGCATCACTGCCATGCCAATACCCGACATTCCAAAACCCATCAAAACCCACATAATAAGATTTGGCCAAAAGCCCGTTACTAAACCTGTAAGCATTAGTATTAAAGGTGCGAAATACAGGCTCAACATGAAAATTGATTTGATCACCATCATGCTATTGGCATGTCTAGAGATATTCTTATCTGTAAAGTGAGCATTAACTCTTTGCCTGAGAACAGCATAAAACTCCCTATCTACAGATGTATTAAATCTAACCGTATTACTCATAGTATTAACCCTAAGTGCTGGGAATTTAGACTTATTGAGAAGTGTTTAGCCAAAAGACTTACACACATCCCTGCCATTTGAGCATCAACTAATAAGTAAATAACCTGTTCAGAGTACTGCAATGGTATCACCTATTTTTTGATTTATTGGTGCTGTGGGACGCAAAAACACGTAGTAGGACACTAAAAGGACATTTTTTTTATTACTTTAGTAACTCTCAAACTTTAGTCTTATGAAAACAAAATACATAATGTTAATAGCGCTTTTAGCGCTCAGTTTTAGCCTCTATCAATGTAAAGATAAAGACGAACCAAAAACAGATGAAATCTGCAATAATGGAATTGACGATGATGGTGATGGATTTATTGACGAAGAGGACAATGATTGCAAAGAAACAGGAAATCAATGCAGCAATGGTATAGATGATGATGGTGATGGCTTTGTAGATATGGATGATCCCGATTGTACTGAAACCGGTGATGAATGCACGAATGGGATAGATGATGATGGTGATGGTTTTATAGACCTTGCCGACTTAGATTGTACTGAAACCGGCAGTGAGTGCTCCAATGGAATGGACGACGATGGTGATGGTTTCACGGATTGCGATGATCCAGACTGCAATGGCGAGCCAGGCTGCTAATGGAACAGGACAGGAAAGAAATAGAAGAGAAGCTTCTAGCTGCTATAGAAAAAACAAAAGCAGTAATAAAAGAGTACAGAGAGCTAACCAAGCCAGTGTCTCCTGATGTTGCTATCGGAAGAATTTCTAGGATGGATGCCATTAACAATAAGAGTGTGAATGAAGCATCACTTCGCCAAGCAGAAGAGAAATTGCGCAATCTAAACAGAGTGCATTCTCAATTGGGTAAAGAAGAATTTGGCAAATGCTTGAAATGTAAAAAAGAAATTCCTTTAGGCAGGATTCTTATCAGGCCAGAAAGTTTGTATTGCGTTGAATGTGCTCGCTAATTAAAGCGCCTAAATTTACAAGCTCTCGTCTATAGCTTTTTGAAGCAGCTCACTATTGTTCTTCAACCTACAGACGTACATTTTATTCCTTTTACTTTTAAGTTGGATGTATTCAGATAGCCTCTGAGCGTGATTCAAGTCTGAGGTATTAATTGATAAATACGGTTTCCAATCGCGTATAGGCGGCCTTCTATGATGTGTAGGCTTTGCACTTATTTGTCCAATAATATCATTAGTTAAAGCACCTTCACAACTACCAATATAGAACTTGTTTTTCAACACAGAATAGAGAATGAAACATTGGGCCATAAG
>CBDUMX010000018.1:0-17902 GCA_965368435.1 uncultured bacterium | reverse complement strand
CCTTTATTGCATATAGCAGCTGGAGCTATCTTAGTTTTCGGATTGAGTTTTTTAGTATTCAGGTCTTCTATTAAAGCAGGAATTTTTACATCTATAGTTTTATTGCTTTTCTTTTCATACGGACATTACCACGAAACCTTATACCCCAATAGAATTCCTATCATCAATGTTAGATTCGACCACAACTTCTATAAATGGAGTAGTTTAATCTTGTGTATCATAGTGATTTGGCGGCTTTTCAAAGCTAAGACTAGCTTGGTTAAAGCAAATAAACTTTTCAATTTCATTGCGCTGCTGCTAATCGCAATGCCTGTGTTTAAAATCGTTGAATTCAACTTGAGTAAGAATGATTTTGAGCAAGAACTGAATACTAGCTCCGCTGAGGTAGAAGAGTTAGAGGCCAAACCCTCTGTATACTACTTTATTATGGATGCCTATGGACGAAATGATGTGTTTGAGGAAATGTATGGTTTCGACAATAGCCCCTTTACTGATTACCTCAAAGAAAAAGGCTTTTACGTAGCAGATGAGAGTTTTGCCAATTATAATAAGACTGTATTATCTATACCGTCATCACTTAATATGACGTATTTAGACTCTTTAGCTGAGGTTTTGGGGACTGAAAGCGAAAATCAGACTCCATTATTGCAGATGATTGATAATAATAAAACGCTTGCCCATCTCAAGGATTATGGCTATTCTTCTATAGCGTTTGACGCCCCAATTCTGCAGCACTTGTTTATGGATTCTGTGGATTTATTCTATGAAACTCCGGGTGCTTATGTCAATCTATTTGAAAATGAATTACTCAATACATCTATCATAAGAGCATTTCGACGGGAAAAAGCGATAAGCAATATCGACGACTATGAATTTCACCGCAAAAAATTATTGTCGGCATTCGACAAAATAGTTGACATCAGCAAAAGAAAAGAGCCTTTCTACGTACATGGTCACATTTTAGCGCCACATCAACCTTTTGTTTTTAACGCTAAGGGAGAAGCAGTGAATCCCAAGCACTATTATGCATGTTGGATCCCTATTGAAGAAGGAAGAGATGCTGAAGAGTACAAAAGAGAGTATATAGAGCAATTACAATTCATCAATCAAAAGCTGAAAGAAACTATAGATGCTATTCTAGCTAATTCAGAAACACCGCCAATAATTATTATTCAAGGTGATCACGGACCTTGTTCTGAACTGACAAATACCAAAAGCATTGATGGCAACAATTTTCACGAAAGAATGCCAATTATCAATGCGTATTACTTCCCAGATCAAGATTATAAAGAGCTATACCCTACCATTAGCCCAGTGAACAGCTTTAGATTGGTGTTTAGCAAATACTTCAAGCTCAATTATCCCTTGTTACCGGATAGTTCCTATTATTCAACCTGGAATAGGAATTATGATTTTGTGAATGTTACAGACAGTGTAAATTAGAATTCTTTTAGACTCAGGTCTAAACTTTTCACACTATGCGTAAGTGCCCCAACAGATATAAAGTCAACACCAGTTTCTGCATAAGCTCTGATTGTTGATTCAGTTATACCACCTGAAGCTTCCGTTTCACACTGTTTATCAACTAATGCAACGGCTTCTACCATCAGCTCTGGAGAGAAGTTATCAAACATTATACGGTCTACTGCTTTTGTAGATAGTGCCTGTTCAATCTCAAGTAAATTTCTTGTTTCCACCTCTATGGGGATAGAAAGCTTATTTGATTTAAGATATTCTACAGTCCGTTGTATAGCCGGCAAAACACCTCCTGCGTAGTCAATATGGTTGTCTTTTAGCATAACCATATCATACAAACCAAATCTGTGATTGGCACCTCCACCAATTTTCACCGCCCACTTTTCAAATGCACGTAAGGCTGGACTTGTTTTACGTGTATCCAGTAGCTGAGCATTAGTACCTGAAATTATATCTACCAATCGGTTGGTATATGTTGCTATTCCGCTCATTCTCTGCATGAAATTGAGCATTAAACGCTCTGCCTGTAATATAGCATGAACGCTTCCTTCAACTGAAAACGCTATATCGCCTTGACTTACCTTGCTGCCGTCTTCAATGAAAGTGTTAAACTGAATATTTGGGTCTATTCTCTGTATGATATACTCCGCTAGATTCACTCCAGCAATAACCCCAGTATCTTTTACTATCAGCTTGGCCTTACCTTGAGTACCGTGCGCTATAGAGCCCAAACTACTGTGGTCGCCATCGCCTATGTCTTCCTTTATAGCTAATTCAACAGCCTCTTGTACTAAAGGATGATTTATATCCATCGGACAAAGCTAGATTTATTCTTCAAATGTTAATTCTTGTATGAGGAAGTTTTCGCCTTCTTTTTTCAAGAATACGCTGACTCTAAAGCTATTATTCCCACTTTGATATGTGGCGATTAAGAATTTAGACCCGCCCGCTGAATTTCCTGTATGACTGAGTTCAAAGCCACTGCATGGGTATTTCTGAAAAAAGGTTTTTAGTACTTGAACTGCCTGATTCTGGCTATAAACTCCATCAGATTCAGGGGTGATAATTTCCAAACTTTCATCGAAATACTGGCTTAATTGAACTACATCTCCTTTGCGTATGCTAGTGGTAATCTCGTCAATAGAGGCTCCTTTAGCATATAACATAAAGGGAATGAACAGAAAAAACCATTTACCATATGTTAATATTCGATTCATATTGTGATATACAACCAATAATATGCCAAAATTAGTTATAGGCTGTATTATTTGATTTAATTATAATCCACAAATCAACTATCCGCCTTCCTATTATAGCATAAATGGCTGATTTTATGACATATACAACTTCATACGTAAAGATAGGCATTGCTAAAGCACATGATAGACATATATCCACTTTCAAAGCAGACAGCTCTCAAATTGCACTGTGAATTAGAAATACTGGACTAGCTTTGCGGCATGCCCAATCACTTATTCTTTGATTTAGATCATACTATCTGGGATTTCGATGCAAATGCTGAGGAGACCCTCATCGAACTTTACGATCTATATAGACTTTCAGATAAGAGTGAATATACCGCATCTCATTTTGTGGAGGTATACAAGCGTATAAATGATAGTTTATGGGCAAAGTACCGACAAAATCTAATAAGCAAAGAAGATCTAAGAACTACCCGATTTGAGCTTTGCTTTATGGAAATGGGCTATCCTGAAGATAAAATTCCTGCTGGTATATGGGAAGAATACATCAATATATGTCCAACTAAAACCCGCCTTCTTCCAGGTGCACGAGAAACATTAGATTACTTGAGTAATCACTATGAATTGCATTTGATAACCAATGGTTTCTCTGAAACTCAGCGCCGTAAACTTCACCACAGTAATTTGGAGCATTTATTCTCAACCCTAACCATTTCAGAGGAAGTAGGTGCTAAAAAACCTGATCCCAAAATATTTGAACATGCATTAGCTAATTCTGGCAGTACCAAAAAACAAGGTATTTATGTTGGAGATAACTTAGAAGCAGATGTTAAAGGTGCACTAAGTTTAGATTGGCAAATGTTTTGGGTAAAAGCTGAATACGACAAAAGTCAGCATGAGCATAAAAATCTTACTACTATAAAAATGCTCAAGGAGCTAAAAAGCTACTTATAGCTTTTCATTATCTTCGCCAACAGTTTTGAAAAACACCAAAAGAGTTGATACAGCTTTATTTGAATCTGACCATTATTTGGGCAAACCAGCAGAGCTAAATGATAAAATCATAAGCAGGCGATTGAATATACTCCGACAAGTCCCAAATTTCTGCGGAACTGATTTAGAATGTGTGGAAATTGGTTGTGGAAATGGTGCTTCAACTGTTCAGCTAAGTCCCGATTTTAAATCTGTATTGGGTTTGGAATACTACCAAGGGCATCAAGAAGTTTTTGAGCGCTTGCGCCAAGATTTAAATGCTGATAACTGTCAATTCGAGAGTCACAATATTGAAACGGGGCCATATCGCCGACAATTTGATCGTCTAATTAGTTTTGAGGTTATTGAGCACCTTGAAAAAGAACAAAGCGTTTCTAACTATGCCAAATGTCTCAAATCCAATGGTTTAGCCATAATCAGTGTGCCAAACAAATGGTGGATATTTGAGCAGCATGGCGCTAATCTACCGCTCTTGCCCTGGAATAGAGTTCCATTCTTCTCATGGCTACCAAGGCCATTGCACGAGAGATGGGCATTAGCCAGAATTTATACCATAAAAAGAATTAGAAAATTACTAGAAAACTCAGGATTTGAAGTTCTTGAAGCCAAATACATAACGGCACCCATGGATGTGTTACCAGAAGGTTGGTTGAAGCGTGTCTTAACCAAAACCATTTTCAAAAATGATACTACAAAGATTCCATTTCTAAGTACCTCTATTTTTGTAGTAGCGAGAAAAAGAGATTAAGAATTAAGCATTTGCCAAAGCAAATCCTTAAGCTGATCTATATTCTTGCCGCTTACCGATGAAATAAAAATGTAAGGTGCATCGAATTTGATGCTTTGTTCCAGTTCAAGCTCAAGTTCTTTGTCGAGCATATCACTTTTGCTTATTGCTACAAGTCTATCCTTATACAGCAGTTCCTTATTAAATTTCTCCAGTTCAGAGAGAAGAATTTCGTATTCTTCATTAATATCTTTAGAATCTGCAGGAATTAAAAATAGCAGAGCCGCATTGCGCTCTATATGTTTTAAAAACCGGTGTCCTAGGCCCTTCCCTTCTGATGCCCCTTCAATTATACCAGGGATATCTGCCATGACGAATGATTTATAGTCGCGGTACTGAACAATTCCTAAGTTCGGGGTAATAGTTGTAAAAGCATAATCGGCTACTTCGGGTTTAGCTGCAGTCACAACTGATAATAAGGTAGATTTACCGGCATTAGGAAAACCTACTAATCCCACATCTGCCAAGACTTTTAATTCTAAAATCTTCCATTCTTCTTTTCCTTCTTCGCCTTCCTGAGCATATTTTGGAGATTGATTTACAGAACTTTTAAAATGCCAATTACCCAATCCTCCTCTGCCTCCTTTTAAGAGGACTTTTTCTTCTCCATCTTCGGTTATTTCAAATAAAAACTCACCGGTTTCAGCATCTTTAGCAACTGTACCCAAAGGCACCTCTAAAATCTGATGTTTGCCAGATTTTCCAGTACTTCTTCCGCCACCTCCGTTTGAGCCTGCTTCACAAATAATGTGCTTGCGGTACTTCAGATGAAGTAGAGTCCATAATTGAGCATTACCCCGCAGAATAACCGAACCTCCTGGACCACCATCTCCGCCATCTGGTCCACCTTTAGAATTTAATTTATCTCGAAAGAAATGATGACTACCAGCTCCACCCCTGCCAGATCTGCAGCAGATTTTTACATAATCGATAAAATTTTGGGTGGCCATTGCTTTAAGCGGTCTTCATCTCGATGGCTGCACACAATCTATCAAAGATTTCTTCTATGCTTCCCATTCCGTGAACTCCCATATACTTGTCTTGCTTAGAATAGTATTCCGCAAGCGGTGCTGTTTCATTTTCATAGACTTTGAATCTGTTTCTGATAGTATCTTCATCCTGGTCATCTGCTCTACCCGAGCTTTTACCTCTTTCCAGCAACCTTCTTACCAATTCATCTTCTTCAACTTCAAGTGCGAGCATTATGTGAATCTGTTGGTTTTTCTCACTCAACATTTGATCAAGTGCTTCACCTTGAGCGATGGTTCTTGGAAAGCCATCGAAAATAAAGCCATTGCTTTCAGGATTTCTATCCAAAAAATCCATCACCATTTTAACGGTCACTTCATCTGGTACCAGTTCTCCTTTTTCTATATACTGCTTAGCAAGAACTCCCAATTCGGTGTCATTCTTCATATTGTATCGAAAAATATCGCCGGTAGAAAGGTGAACTAGATTGTATTTTTCAATCAGCATGGCTGACTGAGTGCCTTTACCTGCCCCTGGAGGGCCGAATAAAATTATGTTTAACATATTATCGGGCAAAATTAGCCCTGTCTCTTAGATATCATTTAATTTTTAGGATAATTTTTCTGATTATTCCCACCGCTTCCTCGGAAATCTTGAAATAGTATATACAGAATGTGTAAAGTCCACAAATTACTAGACTTTTAAGAACTAAAGAAGCCAGTGGATTATCAGGTGTTGGCATCAGGTATGCCACCACATAAACAATTGCTCCAATTACTATTAATGCTATAGTTTTATAGCTAAAAGGATGTAGTCCCATTTTTCTATAAATAAACCAAAGTTTAATAAGATTGTAAATAGTTAATGAAAGTAATGTAGCGAGTGCCGCTCCGAGAATATTATAAGTAGGAATTAAAACGAAGTTAGCGGCAATGTTTATCACGCTCATTAGCAAAATGAAATAGGTTGTGTATTTATAATACTTTGAATACAAAATTATTTCACCATTCACGCTTGTCACTAAATCAAAAAGTTTTCCTACCCCTATGACTACCACAACTAGAAATCCAGAAGAGTACTTATCTCCGTTAGGCATGAGAGCGAAAACATCGTTTAGATTTACAAAAATTAAAAGAAAGAATAGGCTTCCCAATATGAACAGATTTATGGAAGATTTGCTGTAGATGGACTGAACATCATCAAGTTTATCGTCTTTTAGTTTTTGAGCGATTATTGGACCTGTAATGGATTTCAAGGAATTCATAGGGATTCCAACTACGCTTGCAATAAACAATGCAATGGTATAGATTCCGGTTTCTTTATAACTGAAGAACTCGGTAATCATAATAATATCAATTCTAGAGGCGAATATTGAGCCAACCCCTCCTAATAAGCCAAAGAACATATATGCTCTCATCTCAGACCAAGCCACTACCGGTTTCTTTATATGGCTAAAATCCAGATTTACTAGTTGCAACTTGAGTAAATACAAAAACAAACCTGCTAGGGCAGCAACATAGACCCATTGTAGTCCAACTATTACATTATTAAAATCTATAAAATTATAGAACATCAGTAATGCCAGTGCAGGCATACCTACTTTAATGAGTATATTATTAAACAGCTCAGGAACAACTATTTTCTGAAAATTTGAGGCGTAGGCCGTGAAAAGATTAGTAAATAGCAGTGAACCTAGTATTACGCTAACAGCCATTTTATTCTCTGTAAACGCCTTAGAATCAATGGCATCTGAAAAAAGCATAGCAATTAAAAAAAGCACTAATCCCAAAGCATTAATTGCAACTAAGAGTCCAAAGAAACCATTGTGTCTATTCTCATCTTTCCTAAATGCGGGGAAATACCTTACTGTTAAATTGCCTACACCTAGACTAAAAAATGTTGTGAGTAGAATTGCTGTCTCTTGTATATATCTCAGGTGACCGATTTGGTCTTCAGTAAAACACAGGGTATAAATAAACAATACATTTATAGTCCCGAGTGCAACACCAAGGTATCGAATGGCACTATTCAGTGCAGATTGTTTAGCAATAACACTCATTTATTTTGAACGCATAGACTTTAAAATCACATACCGCCTATTTAAGTACTTAATTAACGAACGAATAGTAAATAGCAATTTACTCTCTTTTTCTATCAGTGGTCGAAAATAATCTAGCTGCTTTTTATATTCATCTTTATTGCATTTTATTTCTGAGGAGTAATCAACTGCTTTAGCTATCACATACAATTCAGAATTGGCGCCTTTGAATTCTTTTAACTCAATGATTTCAAATTTATTTTTTATCAAAATATTTCTCAACGAGCTCATGCTGAAATAACTCAAATGTACTATGCGAAAAAAATCGCGAAGCAGCGACATATTTCCAACATCATAACTATTTGGAACCGCCATATATACAAGGCCATTAGAGCTGAGGGCCTCATGAATTTTCATAAGTGATTTATTCAGATTTGGAAGATGCTCAAAAACATGTCGAAGCACAATAACATCCATTTTGTGTTCTAGCTTTTCTACCCACTTGTTCATTATATCATTTGAAACTAATGTAATGTCTCGTGTTTTGATATGTTTTTGTCCTTCTTCAGAAGGTTCAATGGCAAAAAGTTGGCTGGTATTCAATCTATTGCCTAGATATTTTAGATTATTGCCGTCGCCACTTCCTATACCTAAAATTCTAAGTTCATTGTTTTGTTGAACATAAGGTTTTATCCTTTGATATACGGGCTCAAACCCATAAGGGTTAGCTGCTATTTTTTCTTCATTATACTCTTCACCAAAGTTATTCGTCCGATAGAGTTTGTCGTATGTTTTACTATAGAATTCTATATAATCGCTGTGAGCCATTCGAGGACTTAAAAACACAAAGCCACATTGCTTACAGATTGAAGTATTGGTTTCTAAATAGTCGCGTCCTTTGTTGCTTATCAGCTGCAAATCATCACTATCACAAATTTCACAGTGATGGTTTTCTGTTTGAGGCATTAGTTTACTTTTGTTCAAAAGTAACAAAGCATTAATAATACTGATTGAGAACATGAACATTATTGCCATAATACCAGCCAGAGGAGGTTCAAAAGGAATTGAGTTAAAAAACTTAGCTGATGTTAATGGTAAACCCTTAATTTATTATTCCATTAAACACGCTTTAGAATGTGAATTGATTGATAGAGTTATAGTTTCAACAGATCATGATGAAATTGCTGAAGTGTCAAAAAGTTTTGGGGCGGAAGTTCCCTTTCTTAGGCCTGAAGAGCTGGCCCAAGACCATGTACTTGATCATCCTGTTTTTGAGCATGTCTTAAACTATTTGAAAGAGACAGAAGATTATAAAGCAGACATTGTGGTGCATTTAAGACCTACTGCACCTTATAGAAAAAATGAATGGTTAAGGGCATCTATTAAAAAACTAATAGAATCACCTTCAGCAGACTCTGTAAGATCTGTAAGTGAAGTTAAACAGCATCCATATAGAATGTTTGATATTGATGAAGGAGGATTCCTTAAACCGATAATGACCGAAAAACATGCAGAACCATATTTGTTAAGGCGTCAAGATTTACCTGATTTATACTATTACAATTGTGTCATTGATGTTAGCCGGTACAGTACCATAATGGATCAAGCGAGTATGACAGGAAAGAATATGCTGCCATTTATCATGAGCGATGAAGACACAATCGATATCGACACTCCTATAGATTTAGAAATATTGAGATCTGTTTACATAAATAAATTGACATGAAAATTCTAATACTAGGTTCTGGCATGTATGTAACTGGTAAAGGTACTTCAAGTACTGGCACCATATTGTCAGCTGTTATCCAATCAAGCTTAACACAAAAAATATCTGAAATAGTAATTGTGTCAAAATCTGAAAGCAGCCGTAATACCGTTGAGCAGTCTGTTGATGCAACTAATAATTTATTGGGAACTGAATTAAAAGTTAGTTTTTATGCAACTGAATCTCGAGAACCTTTGTGGTTGGATGAATATCTTCTAGCATCTAATTTTGATGCTGCAATAGTGAGCTTACCGGACCATTTGCATCATGAATATGCATTAAAATGCCTGAATGCAAAAATTAACACATTGGTTGTTAAACCTCTAACCCCAACTGTTAGAGAAGCGGAATCTCTAATTGAAAAAGCCAAACAAAATCAGGTATATGGGGCTGTGGAATTTCACAAAAGATGGGACGAGAGTAATCTCTATATTAAAAACAGTTTGTTAGACGGACGATTGGGTGAGCCGTTATATTTTGACATTAACTACAGTCAAAAAATTCAAATCCCTTCTGTGCAATTTGCAAGCTGGGCTGAAAAAACCAATATTTTTCAATACTTGGGAGTACATTATGTAGATCTCATTTACTTTATTACAGGTAAAACACCAAAGAAACTTAGTGTTTACAGCACTAAAAAGAAGCTTATAAAGATGGGAATTAATACATATGACTCCATACATGTTAGCTCAATATGGGGTGATAAAAATAGCAGTGAAAATGACTTTTATGCTCATTTTAATTTAAACTGGATTGATCCTGATGAAACAACTGCTATGTCTGACCAAAGGATATCTCTTGTAGGTACAGAGGGCAGAATCGATTGCGATCAGAAGAATAGAGGTATTTATGAGGTGACCTCAAAAAATGGAGCTCAAAGTATTAATCCATACTTTTCAACTTGGATTAGCAAAGACTCTAGCTCACAAATAAACGGATATGGCATTAAAAGTATTAGTGGCTTTTTGACAGATGTTCAAGCACTGCTCAACGGCGACATGAGTTTGGAATATCTAACTAATAATCGTCCAAGTTTTAGCGACTGTCTGGTATCAACTGCATTCATAGAACAAGTAAATACTGCACTTAAAAACAACTCTAATGAATATTACTCAGTATGAAAAAATTTAACGGGAAAAAACTAGAGAATAAAATTTACACCAATTTAACTGCTATTGGGGTTAATGAAGAATCAGCCAAGCACGCTGCGGAATCTATGGTTCAAACCTCACTTAGAGGGGTTGATTCTCATGGTATAAATCTTTTCCCTCATTACTATAAATCATATAAATCGGGAAGGCTAAATAAGCATCCCAATTTCCAATTTCAGCATTTAAAAAAGGCGAGTTTAGTATTAGATGCCGACCACGCTATAGGCCACCACTCAGGCATAATTGCGATAGAAAAATGTATTGAAATTGCAGATGAAATTGGAATGGCTGCATGTACTGTGAAAAACTCATCGCATTATGGTGCAAGTTCATACTTTGGACTGCACGCTGCAAACAAGGGTTATATAGGTTTATCATTTACCAATGCTGATGCACTGGTCAAGGCCTTCAATGGACAGCAGAGTTTTTTCGGTACGAATCCTATCTGCTTTTGTGCACCAATGAATGATGAAGAACCATTTTGTCTCGACATGGCAACATCACTCGTTTCATGGAATAAAATTAAAAATTACAGAAGAGTAAATGATCCAATTCCGGAACATTGGGCCTACGATGAAAATGGCATGCCTGTAAGCGATCCTCATGAGGCAAAATCTTTAAGTCCAATAGGCGATTATAAAGGATTTGGACTGGGTATGATGGTTGAAATTCTTTGCGCTGTACTTTCCGGATCTGTAATAGGCAAAGACATGCTCGCTATGTTTACTTCGCCGCCAGAAGCTCAGAGAAAAGTAAGTCACTTCTTTATGGTAATAGATATTGATTCATTCATTTCTAGCACAGTATTTAAAGATACATTGAGCTCAATGGCTAAAAGAATCAGATCTGAAAAACCAATAAAAGATGCAAAGGTTCGGGTTCCTGGTGATCCCGAGAAACATGAATTCAAGAAGAGAATTGTTGATGGCATTCCTTGTATTGATGAAATAGTTAATGAATACTTACAAATAGACCCTGAATTTGCAAAATGCCTGGAAGATTAAAAGTAGTAGACATAGTAAATCTCAATTCCAAAGCTTCTTGTCTCAGCTCAGAGCGTTGGATGAAAGCTTTAGAAGGAGGTCGAAAATCGGAACTTTATAAGATCCTCTATACATATGTAGAATTGCAAAGCAAAGTGACTTTAGGTATAATTGGGAGTACTCTGGCAGACATTAAACACTTTAACCCAGAGTGCATTGAACTTATTTGCGACAATCCTGAGGTTTTTGAACTAATATACAGGCCCTATGTTCATTCTCTTTCAATATTTTGGAGCGATGATGTATTTAAAAAGAATGTTTTTCTCGGCAAGTCTATAACGGATCAATTATTTAAAAACGTTTTTCCTGCGTATCTCCCTCCAGAGTTTGTACTGAGAAACAGCCAACTTCTCAGATTGATAAAAAACAATATTGATTTCACCTTTATTCACCCAAATAGAGTTAAATCTGACGTCAAAGTAAACCTGCCTTTAGAGCCTTTTAGGCTATCAACTATACAACAGAGAGAAATTAATTGTATCCCTTTTGATGCCAATTTCGACGCATATTACTTAGCGAGTATTCAACAATTAGATTTGGCGAGTGATCTCAATCCCAGTGAAAATTTAAATTTAATTTATGGCTGGCGAGATGGTGAAAGTCCATTCTTTTTGCCAAATAGCGTAAAGCGCGAACAATACTTTATAAGAAAATCGCATCAAAAGTTTAAAAGAATTTTTCTTAAAGAGGCTTTGAAAACGGCTAGTTTAGAAAGTAAAATGGACTCGTACCCACAAAACTCATTGCTTCCTTGGTTTTCTAATTTTCGCTTACTGTGGTACATCAATGAAGTTAAACTATTAGAGGCTACTAAGTCGAGCTTAACACCATTAAAACGAGCACTTTTCATGATGTTGTTAAACAGCGATGTTTTGTCGAGCACAGAAAAAAGCTCAATTAAAATCAGAATTAATTCCTTTACAAATCCGGGTGTAATACGACCTTTCACTATAAAACGACAAGCCAGGAATCTAGAAGCGGAAGAAGTAATGTATTTAATCGAAAACAACTCGGATGAGGAAATCATGGAATACTTAGAGTCTAACCAAAGTGCATTTGGTAAATTGACTAAACTAGAAGTAAACAATATTTTACAATTGACCCCGAACAGATTTGAATAGTTTATTAATTGTTTTTAATTCTAATACTGAAGTCCAAAATCTTGCTGAGGCAATTAGTCAACGAGAGCATGAAAACATAACACTTTTAAGCACTCATCATTTGTTTGAACATGAAAAAGAATGGCTTAAAACACATTGCTCAAATAAGTCTTTGAGCTTTATACATTTTGGAACATTCAATAGTTCAAAAGCTTTATTAAATATTGATCGAAGTTCATATGAAAAAAACAAAGGACTTTTAAAGTATAACTATCTCTATATTAATAACTTCAAATTGGATCTACTCCGCTTAAAGAATGAATACATTCACAAATCCCTAAGTCAGACAATTGGCAATCACGATACTTTGGTTTTTAGTTCTACTTATAGCATTAATAATTTGGGTATAAGCTACGAATATTGGTCTACAATTGGTGCTAAAATAGTAAGTACAAAAGGCAATTGGTATAAACTAAAAACATTCTTGCAGACCTCTTTCTTTGGCAAAATGGTTTATCATATTAAAGCAGTTATTCGTGCCCATACTCCTTTGCAGTATTTTCAAATAAAGCTTGATGGCATGGACTGGCATTTTTATTCTTTAAAACGAATTCACCTTAAAGATGAGGTTCAAGCGACTAAAAAGTGGGGTCGGCCATTTTACATTTCAAGGAAAAAAGAATCCGTCAGCGCAATAGGTCTACATGATAGCGGCAAGGCCTTAAACATGCTTCCCTATATCTCTTCGAAGAATTTACACATAATTGGTGATGCCTTTAGACCAACTGTGTATCCTCCATATTTATTTGCTTATGCCTTTTTAGAAGCCGGGACGTATATTCCAAAGGATAAGATTGATGCAGAATTTTTTGCCAGTGCTGGACTTAATGTGGCTAAAAATAGACCTCAATTTTTAGCTAAGGAATCTTTTGAAATTATAAAGTCTGAACCACCGAAAATAAAAACCATAGTGCTCTCATTGAATCACGCAGGTGACTGGTCGGCATTGATAAACCGCTCAGATACTGATATTTTAATTGAAGCTTTCTGCGAAATTTCCAAGCTACACCCGAGTCTGCAATTTGTGATTAGACTCCACCCAACTATGACTGGCCCTCGTGCGGAAGGAATAAATTCAAGAAAACGAGTGGAACAATATGTCAAGTCTCTATCTCAATCTAATCTATCCATCTCAACAGTAAGTTTACAAGAAGATTGGGAAAGAGGTGATCTCTTCATTTCTGAATACAGTTTATCCGTAATCGATGCAATTAAAAGAGGAAAGATGGGCATATTTTGCAATCTCACTAATAGATTGAGCTTTATGAAAGACTGGGTCGAAATGGGAATGTTAGAAGTGAATTCTATCGCTGAACTCAACAGAATGATTTCTGAGGCTTTAGAAGGAGAATCTGTGTTTTACAGTAATCAAAAAGCACTTATTAAATACAACAAAGAAAAAGCTTACTAAGTATTAACTTTGCCTTCTTGACCGCTAAACTTTGCATAGCAATTTGCACCTACAACCGAGCTGAGCTATTACCATATTGCCTCGATGCAATTTATCCTCAACTTAAAGAAAATGTAGAACTTCTGGTAGTGGACAATGGAACTGAAAAGGTAGACGAGTTGTGCAAGAATTACCCCAAACTAAGGTATATACAAGAAGAACAAACTGGGTTATCCTTTGCCAGAAATACTGCCGTAGAACACGCTCAGGCTGACTATATTCTTTTCTTGGATGATGATGCAAAAGCATACCCTAATTTTGTTGAAGAATCACTTCGGGCCTGTGCTTGTAATTACTTAATTTTTGGAGGTGTCTACCATCCATGGTATCACTACGGTCAGCCAAAATGGTTTAAAGATGAATACGCATCTAATAAACTGACTTACACAAAAGACAGCGAACTAAAGGAGGCCGAATACCTAAGCGGAGGCATTATGGCATTTCACAAAAGTGTTTTCGAACGGATAGGTAACTTTATTACGGATATTGGAATGCGCGGAACACAAGTAGGATATGGTGAAGAGTCGGAATTACAAGATAGAGCAAGGAAAGAAGGCATAAAACTAATGTACATTCCAGAACTACAAATGGACCATTTGGTAGCCAAATACAAGCTCTCCGTAAATTGGTTTTTAAAGGCTTATTGGAATAGAGGTGTTGATCAGGCTAAGTACTTTAAAGGCATAAAATTTACTGCTATAATTAAGGAATTGTTTATAGCATTAGTTTTACTTTTAAAGGATGGCATAGTGAATTCTTTCAAGCTGATTGCTCAACCAAATTATTACTTCCAAAACTGGCAAATTGATAGTTTAAAAAAGCTATACAAGCGAATTGGATATATTTACCAGCTAATAAATGATAGAAAATAAGAATCGCATATTGATATTAGCTCCACATACAGATGATGGAGAATTTGGCTGTGGCGCATCTATTCACAAATGGATTAATGAAGGAAAAGAGGTTTATTATGCAACCTTTTCTGCTTGTAAACAATCTGTGCTTCCCTCATTTCCTGAAGACATCTTAATTACTGAAGTTAAAGCTGCAACTTCAACCTTAGGAATTAGCAGTGATCACCTTATACTTTACGATTATGAAGTGCGCACCTTCAACTATCATCGTCAAGAAATTCTGGACGATCTCATAGTTTTAAGAGAAAAACTAAAACCAGATTTAGTGCTCATGCCTTCATTAAATGACATTCATCAAGATCATAAAACCATAGTAGAAGAAGGGCTTAGGGCCTTTAAATTTACGAGCATACTCTGTTATGAGATGCCTTGGAATAATTTAAACTTCAATACATCTTGCTTTAGCATACTCACTAGAGCAGAAGTAGATAAAAAGGTGGAAGCGCTTAAGCAGTACAAATCTCAAGCACATCGACCTTATGCAAATGAGGAGTTTATAAAAGGCCTAGCTATTGCAAGAGGAGTGCAAATAAATCAGAGCTTCGCAGAAACATTTGAAGTGCTTAGATGGATTGTTTAGCCGACAAACATATTCTTGTTACTGGTGGTGGTGCACCAGGTGCTTATGGCATTTTAAATGCCTTAAAAACGCATGGCAATATAAAACTATCAGCTTGCGACGCTAAAGATCATGTAATAGGCAAGCAGATTGCAGATGATTTCTTCAAAGTACCACAGGGGGACTCGCCTGACTATATTCCCTTAATGCTCAAGGAGTGCGAAAAACGCCGTATTGATTTAATCTTCCCCATCACCACTAAAGAGCTCTTGGCTTTGAGTACAAATAGCTCTGCTTTTAATCAGATAGGAACAGAAGTTTTAGTCAGCTCCCCAAATAGTCTAACTATAGCAAACAGTAAATGCGCGCTATATGACCATTTAAAAAAATCAAATATCGCTGTACCCAAATATTACATTGCTAATAATTTGGAAGAGTTTGATTGGGCTTTGGATCAATTCCCAACTGGACAAGCAATAGCATTTAAGCCTTGCATCGCTAATGGCAGTAGAGGATTTAGAATCATAGACGACAACGTTGACCTTCATGACTTGTGGTTGAATCAAAAACCAAACTCGAGCAATATCAGCAGAGAAGCTGCTATGAAAGCCGTTGACTCAAAAAAGTTCACAAGTGTCCTAGTCTGTGAATATTTGGATGGTCCCGAATATTCAATCGACTGCTTGGTATCAAAAAATCAGAAGAATATTATCATTCCGCGTTTAAGATCTAAAATAAATAATGGAATCAGTGTTGAAGGAACTATTGAAAATAATACGGAAGTAATAAGCTATTGCAAGGACATACTCAGCAGTTTAGATTTGTTTGGACCTATAGGCATTCAAATTAAATATCACAATAAGCAGCCATTAATTTTGGAAATTAATCCAAGAATCCAAGGCAGTTCAATTGCTTGTTTAGGTGCTGGTGTAAATATTCCAGTTCTAAGTGCTGCACTCGCCTTTGACCACACTTTAAATGACGACATAGAAATTAAATGGGGCACTCGATTCATTAGACATTATCAAGAATTTTTTATTCATTGAAAAAGCTTTTAATCATAACATATTATTGGCCACCAAGTGGAGGTGCTGGAGTCCAAAGATGGCTTAAACTCAGTAATTACCTGCAAGAATCAGGCGTTCAAGTTTTTGTAATTGCTCCTTTAGCAAGTGACGCCAGTTATTTAACTTGGGATCATAGTCTTGAGGAAGAAATTCATCCTGAAATTAAAGTTATTCAAACAAAATCATTTGAACCATTAAACTTATATAAAAAGATTGTTGGTAAGAAAAATGTACCTACAGCCGGAATGGCCAATGTAAATCCGAATAATCTGTTTCAGAGATTCACACTATTTGTCCGCAGCAATTTGTTTATTCCTGATCCGCGCAAATACTGGGGAAATTATGCTTATTCAGCGGCGAAAAAACTCATAGTTGACGAGGGCATCTCACATATTATTACAAGCTCGCCTCCACATTCTGTGCAGAGAATTGGATTAAAGCTTAAGAAAAATTTAAAGGTGCATTGGACTGCTGATCTTAGAGACCTCTGGACTGGCATTTACTATTATGAATTATTGCAACACAGCAAATGGTCTAAAGCTAAAGATGCAGCCTTAGAACGAAAAGTTCTTGATACTGCAGATAGTATTATAACTGTAAGTCCTTTGTTCAAGAAAGAATTTCTTGAAAAATCTAGTCTTCAAAAAGCAGAAAAAGTTCACGTAATACCCAATGGCTTTGATCCAGTTGATTTTACTACATTTAATTACGCCGCTCCAGAAGATTTTATAATTACTTATACTGGGAGTATAAGCACCCAATACAATATAGAACCTTTCTTGCAAGCTGTAAAAGTGGCATTGAAAGAGCCCCAATTCAAAATAAAAGTTCGCTTTGTTGGGTATACTGACCCACAATTGATGGATCGATTAATTCAACTAGAGATTCAGGATCATTTTGAAATCATTCCTTATGTTACTCATGCAGAATCCATAAAGTACTTAGAGAAATCCTTTGCTCTATTATTGGTGGGGCCATTGAATCACGATAAAAATGAAGGCAGTGTACCTGCTAAGGTTTTTGAATATTTAGCATCGAGGAGACCTATACTGTACATTGGAAAGAAAAATGGTTTTGTGGCAGAGATATTAAAAGAATGTAAAGCGGGATTGGTATTTGATGAAGATATCAATGCACTAGCGAAGCACTTAATCGAATTACAGCAAGCTTGTTTAAACAAGACTTATCGTATAGAGGGCAATGCTGCATTCGAAAAATACTCAAGAAAATCTCAAGCGCAACAACTATTGAGCGTTCTTCAGCAGCCTTAAGCATATTTTATTCTGAAAAGCACTGCTTATTTAATAATATTGAAAACTATATCGTAA
>CBDUMX010000017.1:0-18316 GCA_965368435.1 uncultured bacterium | reverse complement strand
AAGCCACTTTGGAAATTGTTTATGGTCTTCTGTTTGATATTTCTGCTTATAGAGATACTTTTGTTGAGATTTTTAAAATCATAAAACGAGGTGCCTAAGCAATTTCTGATTAAAAATGCTACTCTAATTCAAGAAGGACATCCCCGACATTTAAAAAATTCTGACATTTTAATAAGCGATGGAAAAATCAAATCCATAGCTGCTAAAATTGATTCTAAAGCTGAAACAATCAGCGGTAAAAGTTTGATGGTTTCGGTGGGATGGCACGATATGAGAACACACCTGGCAGATCCAGGCTACGAGCACAAAGAGAGTCTGTACCAGTTGTGCAATGCGGCAGCCGCAGGTGGATTTACATCTTTTTCAAGCTTGCCTGCTACTCATCCCGTAGTTGACAATAAATCTGGACTACAATATATTTTAAACAGTAGTAAAGAATCATTAAGCGATGTATTTCCTTATGGTGCTGTTTCTGAAGGACTCAAAGGGTCTGACCTTGCAGAGTTATATGATATGGGCACACATGGTGCAGTTGCTTTCACTGATGGCGATGAAACACTTGGCAGTGGCTTATTGAAAAAAGCACTGCTTTATGTTAAGTCATTTAACGGTTTAATTATATCATTTCCACTGGACAAGGCATTACACCACGATGGTCAGATAAATGAAAGTGCAGACACGGTGAGCACTGGTTTGCGATCAAGCCCTGCTCTAGCTGAGTATGTATGCACTCAGCAACAATTGGATATATTGGAATATACTGGGGGTAAATTGCACTTTAGTGGGATCAGTTCAAAAGAGTCTGTTAATTTGATCAAACAGGCTAAAAAGAAAGGGTTAAGAGTAACTGCTGATACTAGCATATTCAATCTCTGTTTTACAGATAAGGATGTTGCGAAGTTTGATGTTAATTTTAAAATGATGCCTTTATTAAGATCAGAAGCCGACAGAAAAGCACTGATTAAGGGTGTCAAAGACGGAGTGATTGATGTAATTGTTTCTAATCATCAAGCTCAGAATATAGAATTAAAAAAGGTTGAGTTTGATTATGCATCTAATGGGGTGTTGAGTCTTCAAACAGTGTATTCACTGTATAATCAATATTTGTCAGAATTGATTGATGAAGCAACTTTTGTTAAGTGTTTAAGTACGAGACCTCGAGAAATACTAGGCATTAATAATTCAATACTTGAAGAAAAGCAAGTAGCCAATGTGGTGGTTGTGGACAGAAAAGCTAGTTGGATATTCAATAAGAATACAAATAAATCGCTTTCTAACAACTCTCATCTGTGGAATAAGGAACTTAATGGAAAAGTTATTGCAGTCTTCAATAACAATAAAGTAAACTTGTATTAAAGAAAAGCGTATGGAAAACTTTAAACCGGCTATTAGATACGGACTAATTATGTCATTTATAGGCATAGTTATATTTTTATTAGTTTGGGCTTTGGCTCCAGATATGTTCGGAACATTTTCATGGATGATTACCCAAGGAGTACTGATTATGATTGCTATGCCAATAGTTTTCCAAATTCTAGGGACGAGAGATTCCAAGGAAAACTTTGAGTTTTTTACATATGGAAACGCATTTAAGGCTGCCTTTTTAGTAGGATTGGCTGCCATAGTACTTTCCTTGTTGTTTAACTTGGTATTTCACTTTTTAATTGACCCTGAGTTCAATACAAGATTGAAGGAGTCAGTGATGGATATGACACTAGAACGGCTTGAGGATGCAAATGTTGATCAAGAGGTTATAGATGAGCAAATGGATAAAATAGCGGGTAGATTTGATAGTCAGGCTGGATTTGTTGGGCAACTAAAGACTTCGTTTTACGGTCTTGTATGGTATAGCATCTTAGCTGCGATAATAGCCATAGTATATAAAGACAAGGCGCCTAAGGAGGAAATGTAATAGTTTGGATATATCAATTGTCATACCGCTGCTCAATGAAGCAGAATCATTACCTGAACTTTATAAATGGATAGAGAAGGTTATGAGTGAACATAACTTGAGTTTTGAAGTAATATTCATTGATGATGGGAGCACAGATGATTCATGGAAAATTATTCAGGATTTGGCATCACGTAGTGAGGCGGTAAAAGGATTAAAGTTTCGAAGAAATTATGGCAAATCGGCTGCTTTGAATGAAGGTTTTGCTCTAACTAAAGGCAGGACTGTAATTACAATGGATGCAGACTTGCAAGATAGCCCGGAGGAGATTCCGGATATGCACAATATGCTTTGGAATGAAGGCTATGATTTGGTGAGTGGGTGGAAAAAGAAGCGATATGATCCAATAACAAAAACTATACCTACGAAGTTGTACAATTGGGCAACTCGCATGATGAGCGGCATTTACCTTCACGATTTTAATTGTGGACTAAAGGCATACCGAAAAGAAGTTGTACATTCTGTTGAAGTTTACGGTGAAATGCACCGATATATTCCAGTTATTGCCCATCGCGCAGGCTATAAAAACATAGGAGAAAAAGTTGTTCAACACCAAGCAAGAAAGTATGGAACAACCAAATTTGGCTTAAGTAGATTTATCCGTGGTCCATTAGATTTACTCAGTATCATATTTGTGAGTAGATTTGGTAAGCGACCTATGCACTTTTTTGGCTTTTGGGGAGCAATCTCATTTTTGATAGGATTTGGCTTAACGCTTTATGTTTTGATAAATAAGTGGATAGCTATCTTGAATAATGAAAAACAACAGCTGGTTGCGGAAAACCCTTTGTTCTATTTAGCTCTTGTAGCCTTAATAGTTGGAGTACAATTGTTTATGGGGGGCTTTTTAGGTGAAATGATAAGCAGAAATGCACCTGATCGAAATCGATATGAAATAGGAGATCGAATTGGCCTCTGAATCTAAATACATTGTACTTATTGGACCTGCACATCCGTTGAGAGGTGGCTTAGCCACTTATAATCAGCTCTTAGCAACTAAACTTCAAGAAGCAGGTCATAGGGTTAAAATTGTGAGTTTTAAGCTGCAATACCCCAAAATTCTGTTTCCGGGAAAGACTCAATATTCATCAGACCCTAAACCTGAACACTTAAATATAACGCAAGAAATAAATTCAGTAAATCCAATTAATTGGTTAATAATAGGCAACAAGCTTAAGAATGAAAAGCCCGATCTTGTGATTTTTAGGTATTGGTTGTCTTTTATGGCACCGTGTTTAGGATCAATTGCTCGTCTGATTCACGGCAATAATTTTAGCAAGATAGTAGCAATTACTGATAATATAATACCACATGAACGCAAGTGGTTTGATACTCCATTAACGCGATACTTTCTCAAATCTTGTGATGGTTTTGTTACCATGAGTAGGGCCGTTTTGGCAGATCTAGAAAAATTCAAATTAAATAAACCTGCACTTTTCAATCCGCATCCCATGTACGAGAGTTTTGGAAAGAAGATTGAAAAATCTAATGCAAAAGAAATATTAGGCTTATCTGCTGATGCCAATTATTTGCTTTTCTTTGGTTTTATACGTCAGTACAAAGGCCTTGATCTGCTATTAGAAGCATTTGCTGATGAGAGATTGAGAAAGCACAATGTAAAGCTCATTATTGCAGGAGAATATTATGAAGATTCTCAGAGGTATAAAGACATAATCCAAAAACTAAATCTCGAAGAAGAATTGGTGCAGCACAATGATTTCATACCTGACACAGAAGTTCACCAGTATTTTAGTGCCTGTGATATGGTAGTTCAGACTTATAAAGATGCAACTCAAAGTGGTGTAACACAGGTTGCATATTATTACGACAAACCTATGTTAGTGACAAATGTTGGAGGTCTAGCAGAGCTTGTTCCTCATGGCAAAGTGGGGTATGTGTGCCCGGTAGATGTGCAAGAAATTGCAGATGCGCTGGTAGATTTTTATGAAGGAGGTAGGGAAGCTGAATTTGCGCAGGCAGTTGCTGTTGAAAAACAGAAGTTCAAATGGGAACCTATGATAGAAAGTCTGATTACAGTTAGTGGTTTAGCGGATTAAAATTCGCTTTCAAAAGCACCGATGTCAGGAAAACCTATTCGAGTAGCACCAGTAAAATCTTCAGAAATAGGAGGAAATAGTACTCTTCCAGTATTTTTTGCAGGGGATAAACTATCTAAAGCATATATATAAGCATCAGAGTTTTTGAAAAGTGGATTGATATTGATGATATTATTGTTGCCAACATATGCAGAGTTTTGGGTCTGCAGAATACAATATTCAAATTGATAATTGGCCGCGGAGTTGATGTCAGTACCAATTTCACCATCAGCATTGGTTCCCCAAATAATGGAATTAACCATATAAAAATCGAGGTCATGCTCGCTGAGAATATTGTTGAACTCGTCTCTATTGATATTTAGGAATGCGAAAGTTGGACCTTGTCGACTAAAATCTTTACTCCCAGTATGAAACGTACAATGTCTTATGTCGTAGTTGCCACCAAATGAACTTAAGAATGCATATCTACCGCAGTTTGCAGAAACGGTATTGCGAACTATTATTTTACTAGCTCTTCCGGCAATACCATCGTACAACATATTTCTAATCATACATTGATCTATAGTAACATTTGGTGAAACATTATTATCCCCGGAGATAGTGTCGCAGTAAACACCAACGGTGCCATTCTTTATGATGGCGTGATTGATATAGTTGTTTTTACTCGGTAAGTTTATATAGATACCTCCCCATTGACCGGCAACCTCTTCCCAGTTAGGTTGTAAACGATCACCTTGCATAATAACGGGCTCGTTTGCGGTGCCTCTTACTTCTATTTCGCCTTCAACAAAAAGCCAGCTACTAGGGGCGTAATGTATCTTCATTCCTTTTTCAATGGTGAGTTTTACATTTGGCTTTACGTATAAATATCCATAAACAACTATTGGAAGTTTATCATTAGCCCAGGTTGTATCGCTTTCAATGGAGTCTCTAAATATATAGTGTGCATCTTGGCCCCAGCCAATTAAATTTACTTTTTGTTCATTGCCATTGGTATTAAATAGCAAAGAATCTCTAATGATAAGAGGATTAAAATCTGGACTGTTATTATTAGGGTCTGGGTGTACTTCCACGAAAAGGAATAGGCTATCATTCGCGAATATTTCGAGATCTGAAAAACTGGTTCCAGGGACACCATCAACATTCAATCTGAAATGAGAATTTTTGCCACCTGCAAGAAGGATGTTGGTTTTAATCTTTTTGTCGTGAGGGTTGACAATGACAATCTGCTTGTTTACAGACTTAGGAGTAGTGTTATTGACATTTGTAAAAACAGTATCAAACCACAGTGTATCCGTATTGATGTTAAGCTTATGGCCTCTATTCGTAGTAAAATTCTCTTTTTTACAGCTGAACAAGATGCAGGTAAAAAGAGTGAAAAGCAAAGAGTATTTGAGTAGGTTTCGCAAGATGATTATAACGCTGCAAATGAACGAATATTTTGTGATTGAATGGCAGCTTTGTGTAATATATAGGTAATGGGGCTGAAAGGAGCTTAGCTCAATAAGTGTGAGGATAAATGTGATAAGAGGGCACGGGGGCCACCACCTCCTCCCCAAAAGCAAATATATTGACTATAACGCATCCACGAAAAAGTACCAGGTCTAAAGACCACCAAATTATTATAAGCGTGTATCAAGTGTTTACAGCCAAGCGTTAAAAGCTAAATTTTGAACTTAGCTAAAAAAATACTAACATTGATTTACCAACTATCCCCTAATATTATGAAACATATATTACTCTTTTTACTATTATTTTCTTCGGTTATCTACGTTCAAGCGCAAGGAGGAACAAGCCCCGATTGGGCAAATAAATCAGGTGCATTTGGAGTAGGAGCAACAACAATTCTTAACAGTTATTCAACTACAGGTGACAATTCTACAAAATGGAGTGCGAGCAACTTAGGAGTTGTAATTGTCGGGAGATATGGAATTTCTGATGTGCTATTTGGCCAAATTGGCGTAGGAGTTAGGCAAGAAGTGAGCAAATTCGAATCAAAACCATGGGACAGCGAAGTGAAAACAAGTGGTTTAGTTGCCAATATTGGATTACAAGGAAATATAAAACCTTCATTCAATAACAGATTAGCACTAGGCTTAATTTTTGGAATTGATATTTTTAATGGAACAGCGACCTATGATGCAACTGGTACACCTAAGCATACGGAAGATGTATCTCAGCTATTCTTTAATTTAGGCATTCGTCCAGAGTATCACATGTCGAGTTTCTTTGGTATAATTCCGGTTGAAACCTCTATATTTTTTGACTTAAGCTTATTTTCAACTGGTTCAACTACATATGACGGAGAAAAGGAAAATTCAGTGCAAATTTTTGGCTTGGGAGATAGCTTTGGAAATGCGGGTTTTACGTTTTGGTTTCATTAAGCTTTAGTAGCGAGGATTATAGATTGAATCCTCGCGTATGCATCACATGACCAATTTTTCTAGGCTTCTTTGTTCAAGCTCAAATTTAAAGATTACTCTTTTTTCATATAAACAGTTCTAATTGGGAATGGTATATTAATTCCTTGCTCATCAAATGCTTTTTTGACCACTTTGATAGCTTTACTTCGGGCTTCCAAAATACTCAGTTTGGAGTGAGCATCAATCCAGAATCTGACCTGAAAATTTATTGAACTATCGCCGAACTCCAAATAATGGAACTCAATTTCTTTGCTTTCGTCGTTCTGGAAGTTTTCTGAAATAGCTTTTATAGTGAGCTTCTCGACTTGTTCTAGGTCGCTTTCATAACCAACTCCACATTTTAGGATTACGCGAATTTGTTTAGTGAGACCAAAATTTTTGAAAGGATTTTGAACTACGTCTTTATTAGGGATGATTACCAGATTATTATCTGCTTCCTTTAAGATGGTATTACGCAGATTTACTTCAGTTATAGTTCCTTGGAAGCCATTGGTTTCAACCCAATCACCGATGTTTAGAATTTCTTTAACGGATAGATACACACCACTGAATGTGTTACTAAGGGTAGATTGAAGGGCAAGTCCGATTGCCAAACCAGCAACACCGGCACCTGCCAATAAACTCTTAACGACGGTGCCAAGGTTTAATACCCCTAACGCAATGAATAAACCCATAGCAACTATGGCTACAGAACCTGTAGTTGCTATTAATGAACGAGTGGAGTCTTGTGTTACTCTTGTCTTTAAGCTTTTCTTAAGAAGTCTTCGTACCCAACCAGAAATAAAATAAGTGAGTACAAAAACGAGTAAAGCGACTGCTATATTTGGTAGGTTCGACATGAAAAGTTCAAACCAGCTTTCAAGCTTTTCTATTACTATACTATATGAATCTTTAAATTCTTCTTTCATCTATTTATTTCTTATGATCTATTTAAAAATGCACTGAACATCCAATGTCTCTTCTCCATTCTTTTCATGTATTTGCTTAAGAACTCTGCAGTTCCTATGTCTCCTACTTTATTAGCACTCTCTATAGCATCAATCAGATAACTCAATAGTATTCCGTAGTCTTCAATTATTTCTTCTACCATCTGTGTTGAGGTCAAGTTCGTGTTAGACTCTTTTATGTTTGAATATTTGAGGTAGTCAGATAGGTTGGATAGTGGTGTTTCTCCAAAGGTTCGTATCCTCTCAGCAATTTCGTCAATTTGAGATTTAACTGCATTGTACTCCATTTCGAATTGATTGTGTAAATCGAAAAAATCACTGCCTTTTACATTCCAATGAAAATTTCTAAGTTTTTGATAGTGAACTTGGTAGTTTGCTATTAGGTTGTTTAGACATTTTACAACTTCAATTTTGTCAATGGAATCAAAGCCTAACTGTTTATGTGTTTCTGTATGTTTTATCATAGGATTTTAGTATAAGCAAAAAAGACGAGTCATTCAAGGTTAGCTTGTCATAAGCTCGTCAAGGAGCACAGAAAGTATCGCGTTATGCTGTGCATTAGGATACATTTGTTGTGTGAAAAAAGTCGCAATTGCCTTTGGAGGTGGAGCAGTATTGGGGGCAGCTCATATAGGAGTACTTAAGGCTATATTAGAACATGATATTCAAATAGAAGCCGTTTCAGGTACCAGTATTGGAAGCATGATAGCAAGTCTTTACGCCTTTGGCCATAATCCAGAGGAGGTTGAGCAATTAGCGATTGAATTGAGTTGGAAAGACATTAGTGGTTTCAGTTTTTCAAAATTCGGACTTATGAATAATGACAAGCTTGGTGACTGGGTTAGAAATCACATAGGAGATATGCAGATTGAGGATGCAAATATCCCTTTACATATCATGGCTACAGATATCAGTACTGGTGAGAAAGAGGTAATAAGTAAAGGATCTTTGGCTACTGCCATCCAAGCGTCGACTTGTATACCAGGCATATTCAAGCCAGTGATTTGGAACGATAAATATTTAGTAGATGGGGGAATAGTGGAAAATGTGCCAATTTCACCATTGAAAGCGGATAGAAATATTCCAATAATTGCAATTGATCTCAATGCTAAGCACAATTACGGTAAGCCTTCAAATATCATTGATATATTGGTAAACAGTTTTCATTTTACATTGGCAACTCGCGCTGTTCAGCAGTTGAGCAAAGTGGATTTGCTCATTACGCCTGATTTATCAGCGTTTAATCGCTATGATCCCAAACAATCAAAAGCGTTAATTAAGAAAGGCTATGATACAGCGATGAGTGATTTAGAGAATTTTTCTTAATTAATGATCATACGACTATCAACCTAAATACATTCAATTTTAAAGGGTAACTGATTTATGATCTTCTTTTATCTTTAATGCTGCAACCAATAGCTTTGGTAGTGCTAACACTTACTTCTTTGCCAGCAAGCAGAGCGTCGACAGCATTTTCTACATACTTTTCAGTTACTGCATTTTCGTCATCATAATTATTGTCGATTGCACCTATGTATTTAACAATGTATTTGTCGGCTTCTTTCTGTAAAATGTAGATATGAGGTGTTTTTGTGGCTCCGTACTGAGGGTAGATTTCCTGCTTCTCGTCTAAAAGGTATGGGAAGGTAAATCCTTTTTCTTTCGCTCTTTTAATCATAGCGTCCATATCGTCGCCTTTGGATATTTCTGGATCGTTGGGGTTGATAGCAATCACAGGATAACCTAATTTTTGATATTTATTATTGAGAGCAATAGTTCTAGATTCATATGCTTTTGCGTAAGGACAATGATTGCAAGTAAAACTGATTATAAATCCTTTAGCTTCTGGATAATCCGATAAAGAAACTTTTTTTCCGGTGATGTTCATTAATGAGAAGTCTGTGGCTTCATCACCTATTTTGTAACCCGCAGGCTTAATAACACTTTCCGTATTCGCTTCTACATGAGCATTGGAGTCTATTGGTCCTTTAGTCTCATGCTCACTACTAGCACTTGTGCAGGCTGCAAATGATACTACTAATAGAGCCAATAAAGTAGAGTTTAATTTGATATTTGTGATTTTCATATGTGTTTTTTAATTAATTGTTCTAATTCTTCTTTGTTAAGTTGACCTTCTATAAACGCAATTTTCTGCCCGTTCTTATATAAGACTGTTGCGGGAATTGCTCCAGTCCAACTTTCATCGGTTGCCGGGATCCAAGAATTCATATTTATTATATCATCTAATAAGTAAATATCAGTGTTGAGTGATAGCTTTTCCTTCATGCTTTTCACACCTGTGTTAAGTTCTTCACGTTTGTCAAGCGTCACTAAGATCATCTTTAAGCCTTCATTCTTGTACTTCTCATTAATCTCCATAAAATGCGGCAGCTCTTCTATGCAGGGCATGCACCAAGTCGCCCAAAAGTTAATGAGGTAGAGTTTGTTGTCTTCTTGATTAATAATTTCCTGTAACTGCTGATAATTCAAGCTTTCAAAAGCAAGAGTGCTTTCTTCAGATTCTTTTGATCCACAGGAAAGTGTTAAACATATTAATATGGCAATTAGTGTACGCATAGAGGCGCAATGTTAATGATTAATTGAGGAGTTTATGAGGGTGTATTAGTAAAGAGCTACAGCTTATTGTCATATTTTGTATTTAGAATAGTTGATAGGACAAGCCGGCATTAAGTGCGTGAGTAATTTGACTTGAATTTACAGTCCTAATATTCATTGGATAGTCATAAGTCCAATTTGTACTATTTATGCCAATATTTGCTGAAATATTGAAATTAAGTTGGGGAGAAATCCATCGATAAAACATCAGCGTATAATCAATAGAGGGGATATATTCTTGTCTATTTAAATCTTCAATATCTTTATTTCTCAAGCTATAAATATCCGTGTTAAATGCTATTGCAGGCCTAATAGTTGAAATTAGAATTGTTCTCGTATTTGGTTGAAATAAGTATTGCCAAAACCCGCTTAGAGAGCTGTACCATACATCGTAGATTCTGTAGTTTTGATTAGGATTAGCTGGTGGTTTAATATGAGAATTTTCATGATTATAGAATCCGTCAGTATAGAAGTTTAAAGCAGTCTTGAATGTCAAGCCACAGGAATACTGTACATAAAGGGATTTTTGTGTTGAGCGTTCAAATTCAATTCCAAGGCCGCTTGCATATCGCTGATTGCTTTGAATGTCGTGGTCGTACTCTTTAAAATTTAGATATTCATTATAAGTACGGTCTTGTAACTCACGAGACATACCTGCAATGTCAATGTAGAAGGTCCAGCGTTGTCCCGAGAATCTTGCTTGATTATTTGCGTAGAGCCAATTGTCATTCAAGCTGGTGAAATAAGTGATACTTCCACCCTCAATACCATTTTGTTGCAATACGCTATCCATCATAGTTAATTGATCTATCAGTCTAAATCTAAAATCTAAGTATCGTTGATTCTTAATATAAGTTATGCCTTTAGCAATCTCGTGAATTTGGTTTGCCGTAACTGATGAACCAATTTTTTCCGACATATCAGAAGCTATAAACAATGCAAGTACTGCATCTGAAACATACTCTAGCCTTCCAGAACCAAAACCCAATTGTACAAATGCATCTATTCCTAAATTATCGCTTTTCCCAGTTTGAAGTACTGAATTTGGATCTTCAAGTTTTAATTTTTGATAGTCGTAGTTCCCAATAGCGCTGAACCTTAAATATTTGAATTTTTGTTGATTATAATATCTACTTGTCTGATTAATGTTCAAATTGAGCATATTATACCATCTATTCAGCTTTGTATTTCCAGCCTGAATGTCATCAATGAATGCATTGGAAAAACTAACATTCTCATTGAGGTTTATGGTCCGACTTTGTTGAAGATTTTCAGTATTCGTAAATTCAAAGTATGAAGGTGAAATATTCAAACTAGCTAATGTATTTATCCTGTTATCAAAGTAATGTTTCTCATAACCAGCATCATGTATATTGTCAAAGTTCAAATTCCCAGCACTATTGAAATTAAACCCCGCACTTAGACCCCTAAATTGCTGGTACCTAAATTTATAGGTATTGAGATCGAAATCTTGAGAAAATGCTTGATAGGAAGTTAGAAGAATGAAAATTAGGCTTAGGTAGTGTTTCATATTGTTTGAATTGAGCTGATTATTAGTTCTTAAAAATACAGAAGGCAGCATAAGATTTGCTCAGAAGTCGATTAATGTATTATTAATCAAGTTAAAAATCTTTCTGCATTTAGTTGGTAATCACCGCCTTCTTCAATGTATTGTTTCCCGACAATGTAGGGAAGTACATTTGGGAGATTTGTACTGGGTTTAAAGTATAACTTCCACTATATCTTGGCAATAATGGAACATAATATACATGTGTTCCAGCGCTTAGATCTTCTACATAAATTCTAGTCATATGTTTGAATTTTTCTCTATGACTTTCGTAGCTATAACTTGAGGATGATTCATCATATGAGCAACCTGCAGGGATAGGGATTTCTATGGCAACATATGAGCTTTGTTGTTTAACATTTATTTCAACTCGTAAAATAACGGGTTCAGCCGTTTTAAGACTATCAACGCTTTTTGAATTACTGAGCATGCTCGTTTTAACTTCAAATAGATCATTTTTAGAAGTAGGATCCTTATCTCTCATTTTTGAATACAAGCTGAAATATGAAATGCCGTGATTTTCAATTCGTATATCATAGGTTCCTTCGCTCAATTTGCCTTTGCGAGATGTACTTTGACCATTTGGTGAAATAATACTGATGCCAGATGCTTGCTCAATACTTCGGTCTTTTAAATGAGGGAAAATAGCTTCAGCTATCCAAGTGGCTTCATAAGTATTTGGCAGCCTGCCAAAGCTTCCAATTTCTAAAAGATATGCTTCTGCTTCGCTCACTAGTTTCTCGGCTTTGGCGTATCTGAGAATCTCCAATGCTGTTGCAGTTTGTTGTATATGTTTACTGCCAAAATGTAGACTATCAATGCCCCAGTATAAATTGCCAAGTAGTGATCGTCGGCCCAAGGCAAGTAGAGGTTCTAAATCAATATTGTTTATCGGCTGCTTATTAATCATCTTAATTCTATATCCATAAAGTAATTTGTCGAGTTGATTATCTATAGAAAGGAGCTGATCTTCATAAGCATATTCAGTTTTAGTATTCATTAAAGTATTGAGAATAAGCTCTTTGTTTTGATTGTGACCACATTGTCTTATTAGATATAGCTGCGCTCTTCCAATGCCATTTATTGGGAGTTCTACTGTTTGTTTTGCTTTATATAAAGCTTCGAGTACATAACAGGTCATCCAAACATTATCTGGACCTCGGGCCCACCAACTCCAGCCACCACCCGGGAGCTGATTGTCCTCTAATTTCTCTATCCAATTCTTAATATTTTTAAGTATAGCCTTCCTTTCAGCATCTTCCAAATTTAGCGATAAGAGAATTAATGAAGCTCTTAGTTTGCTGGCCATTTGCTCATTACAATCCCACTTATAATAGATTACAGATTTTAAAGAATTCACAAGATGCTCTGATGTATTGCTGTGAAATGAGTAAAATACCTCTTCGTTTTCTTTCACAACAATCTGCTTATTATAGCTTGATTGATCAATTCGAATAAAACTCCCTTCAGCTCGCTCTATACCCATTGGGTAGACATCTACCTCGCGAAGCTCTCCATCTTTAAAGCCATTTTCTGCTTTCATGCTAAACTGGAATTGCACTTTAGCAACAGTATCGGTTTGAAAATCCTTTAAGTTAAAACCAATATTTTCAAAATGCGATTTATTTAGAATTACAGTGTTGCTATTGAGCGATATGCCATTCATTAAAACTTCAGTTTTAACCGAAATAGAGTCGTCGAGTTTATTAATGAGAGAAGTCTTAAGTTCTGATTCATCGCCCTCTACCAAGAACCTGCTTGTGCTCAGTTGAGCACTTATTGGCAAATAACTATTTACATAGCTTATGAATGCCCCTGTGCGGTATTCATTGTCCATAGCAATAAAGGTTTCCTTCCATTTGGTGAGGTCTTCAGGATACCTGACCCTGAATGAGGCTTTACCATTATTGTCTGTCATAACAAATGGATTCCAATACGCCATATCAGCGAAATTTTTCCGAATAGGATTGTTGCCAATGTTCAGAATAACTGAATCTAGTTCAACATTTAAATCAGTCCCTAAATAAGGTTTATAAGAATTTCTATCATCATAGTTATCTCTTCTTCTAGAATCTTGTATTCGAATCTCAGAAATGGCCACATCATCCCCATATGACCAATTGTATGCATCAGCATTCATGTCGTGATAATACGCTCCATTTGAATTTTCATAGGCATCGCTCACTCCATCTCCATCACTGTAAGATAGAAAGCCGTATACTTGTTTTGAGTTGACATTTCCGTACCCTAAGTCTGATGGACATTGAAGCGCTTTGTATTTGCGATAGCTATTGAGATTAAAACTCCAATTAAATCGATTTTTAGCCAGTACATCTTTAGAATCTAATGTTCTTCGATTGCGTTTTGAAGTCCAGTCCAGTATTAAGATGTCGTGAATTCCCTCAAAGCTTCTAGCATAATATGGGCAATTTACAGTATATGATTGGCGGACAACACCGGTTTTTTGATTATAGTCATAACTGAATCCCTCATCTCCTAATCGTCGGCAATCTCGTATTTCGGTAACAATCTTCAGCTTATCTCCTGGTTTCAGTTCAATGAATACATTGCCTTTGTTATCAGATGTCTTTTGAGTTGATTCTGAACTTGAATCTGCATGGCTAATCTCGCATTTAATAGTTATACTAGCCAATGGGTCGCCGCTCAGATTTTCTAATTGAAGTAGCACCCCACTTTTGCCTTTTAGACTTCTTTCTAATCTAGCTTCATAAGTAAATTCTTGTAAAAGGGTGTCGAATAGATTGGGCTCAGCTGTGGACTTAAACTCGAGTTGAAAATAGTTATGTCTAACTGCCTTTACCTCAAATTCATTACTTTCATAAGTGCTGTCGTTTTTAAAATAGTAGACTCTATAGCTACCTGCTTCTAATGAGTGTATGCTTGAACTCCTAGAATAGCTTACATAGAGAACAGGGCTGCCATCTGATTTTTGAATAATAAAATTACTAATTTCCTCGCCTATAAATTGAACAGAGTAAGTGTTTTTAGTTAATTGATTAGTGTAATCATGTATGTACTCTTTCTTTAGCTTTAAATCTTCGACGCTTGCAACTAAAGCTGAAGGGTTTTGAGTCCAACCATATTTGTCTAATTTGAATTGCTTTTTAGCAGTGAAAACATTCATTTCCATAACTGCTACTTGGTCATTGGTTACCACATAGCAACTATTTTCTTTATACGATTGAATAAACCATTTGTCTTTAAGTTTAAAATAGAGAACATCCCCATTTTTATACGGTCCAATGGTTGCTGGTATAACCCTGTATCCTGCATAGCCGATAGCTTCCGTTTCGTCGCCTGGACTTTCTACCAATAGCATCTCAGAGCTTAGATTGTATACCATTGCTACATGCCTAGCATGCTCTTTCATAGTTTTTATTTTTAGCTTCTTTGAGAGCTTTTTATTTCTGATCCCTTGAACTAAGGTCTCATCAAAGCTTACAATTAATTTATGTTGAGCTTTGATTTCAATTGAGTCGAGATAGAACTCATGTTTCTGTGTTCTGACTGTGATATTATATATGCCTTCCTTGACAATTATAGTTTTCAGAGGTTTGATACTTCTATCATATACTAGTTCATCATTGATATAAATATATACGATGTTAGCCCATTGATGATCATTGAATATGAATGGATTAAAAAAGCCGTAGTGTTGTAAATTACTATTTAGGTGATCCTTCTTTACAGGGAAGTAAGCTGTTAAAAGCTTAGATCCTGGTTCATGCAATTGATGTAAAATACTTTGCTCAAGATCAAAGGATCTCAACCATGGATTTTCGAGTTTTACAGACCTACTTAGGTTTAGCTCATTTATGTTTTTGTTGTTGTAGGCATAGGGGCTATAATAAATTGGATTGAAGTCACTGAGATCGAAATCTACTCCTTGATTGAATTGATTTGAAACGGAAGAGGAAGTAACTGCTACATTGGGCAATGGATTGCCTCGGTGATCTTTAAAAGTTAGGTTGATTTCAGTTTCTTCGCCTGGAAAAATATTTGCTTTTTGCTCAATGCTCATATGCAGGCTTTTTTCATTGGGATGAACGGCTATATTTTTCTCAATTACTTTAGCCTGCCAATTGTACCAATACACTAAATAATATGAACTCTTTCCTTGATCTACCTTTTTCCAGCTTTTAGATGGCTTGGTAAAATTGCCTTCTTCAATCAACTCTTTACTGTGATAGAGTTTATAGTTAATATTTAGTTTTCTAGGGTTGCTTATGCTTAAGAAAGCTGAATCAGCAACTCTGTGAGCTGAACTACTAACTTTATCTGGACTTTGAATATCTATATACCTTGATACCGCAACAAGACCATAGTAATTGGTGTTAGGGTCATATGCAGCTTCAAAAGGCAATTGAATCTTTTGTTCGCCCACCTTATTCCCGTATTTAAAATGCAAAATGGCTGGTATTTGTACTTCTTCTTTGCCATCGAATGCTCTAATCTTGAGTAAAGAATCAGTAGTAATTTTTATGGTAATGAGTTTTTTGTCGATGCCAATCTCTGATGTCGTTACAAATCGCTCATTATTTGGAGTTATTAGCGTAAAGCTTGCAAACAAATTGCCCCTATATAAATGGGCAATAGAGTCGGGGATATGCACCTTGGTAAAACTACTGTTTATAGTTGTGTCGGTTTCCCATACGATGTCATCTAAGTACAGCGATTCGCCTGCAATCTCAGTAACGTAGGAGGGAGATATTTCAATATCAACTCTTGACCCATATTTAGGGAAACCATTATTGTCTACTGCTTTTATGATAGCAAACAGGCTATCTCCTTGCATTTGCAAATTCGCATTGAAATCAGTTTCATCAAGCTCGTATTCTTCAATGGTGTAATATAGATTTCCGATGTGTTTGTCTTTTTTACTTTCTACGATATAAACCACCAGAATTTGCTGATCTAGTTTGAAACTATCAGGGATAGGCATTTCTATGCTGTACATGCCGTGATTATTTGGTTTAAGAAGTGTATCGAATTGCACATATACCGGACTAGTTTGTATCATTCTAAACTTCATAGGACGAGTACATGATTTTCCCTTTTCTACGATTTTTGATGAAAAGCGGAGACTGTCGGTAGGCTTGTATTTGGCCTGACTAAGCATTGCATATCCCTCAAATTTGTGGATTTTCTTTTTGCGAGCTTTTTTCATCCAGCGTTTATCAAGGGTATTTGTTGAGCCATTCATTTTGTAGAATGATTTTACATTATTGTTTTCAATTTCTATGATGGGTAACTCATACTTTTTACATTTAAATACGAAAGCTTTTAATTCAGCATTATATGGGACAGACTGCTCCTTTTTGTGCAGAGTAACTTTGGCATTTGTTTGTTCAAGTCCTTGATTATCTGTAACATTTATGTAGACATAATCTGCTTGTCTATGCATAATAATACCGTGATTAGCGTTATTCCATAATGATAAATACATGGCATTTAGCTCTATGGTAAATAGAAAATATGTTGCTGGTTCTAAATCTAAATTTTGGCGATAAGGGTAAGTATTCGCTCTATGAACTATGCGCTCAGCAGCTGAAGTGTCGGGCATTTTATTGTGAACTATGAAGTTTCTTAATTCACTTTCTGTAGGTTTAACAAGGATATATGTAAGGTCAATGGTGCTTGGCAAAGAATCTATTTGGGCGAAACTAAATTGAGCGATCAAGCAAAGGAGGATAAATAAGGTTTTGTGCTTCACGGTTTGATAACGAAATTAAATAAGATTTAGTCCGAATGTATGAGCTTTAATTCGCAATCACTATGCGCATTAGCAATTCTCCGGAATATGCAACATCCCGATATGAGTAGGGAACAAGAGTTGATTTTTGAATTACAGCACTTATTAGGTCGTATTGAGATTCAAGATTTTTATCTATGTGTTGGGGCACTACTGATTGAATTTTTCCTTCTGAATTAAAGGTGACTTTACACAGTATAGTTCCTCTTTGCTTTTTCTTGAATTCTATGTTTTTAAGTTGATCAATTAGTGTCGGACTCAAATGTAATTCAGTGTAAATCTGAAATTGATCCAATTCTTCTAGCATACCAATTTCTTCTTGGTAGATCGGTGCAAACTCATCAAAATGTTTTGTTTTAATGAGCTTTCCGGCGGTGTCATACCAATGCCAAGTTCTTATACTATCGAAATTGTATCTTGCGTTGCCGTAACCTTCATATTCTAATTGATGATTGGGGTAGAATTTGATGATTCTATACCACCAGCGGTCTACTGGAAACACCAGACGTTCTATTTCAGCTTTGTTATAATAGATCCAGTGCTTGCTATGTAAAACACTTAAGTCTAGGCTATCGTTAGTATAGTGCTCAATAAAAACTTCTTGACCTTGATTAAAGTACATATTGCTTTGAGCATTACCCATTTTGGTAACCCAAGTACCATGTGGTACACCTAAATGGAAGTTTTTTTCTTGATGGATTTGATAACTTAACTCTAAACATCTACCATGGGGTACGCCATATTGATAGACATATTGCGCATACAATTGATGAGTTTGAGGGTCTCTCTTGGAAACGGTATCATAGAGACCCAAATATTGAAATTTAAAAGGCAGATTATCGTCGATGTTCCTGATACTGCTTGGTAATTCAAATAGTTGATAGTATGAAGAAACATCACTCTTTGGTCGTTGTTTTATTAGTGATCGGTCAAAGTTTCCATATGTATATGAGCCATATACAGTATAGTAGAAACGACCTTT
>CBDUMX010000016.1:0-19063 GCA_965368435.1 uncultured bacterium | reverse complement strand
ATATCTGGACCTTCAAGTACCATCTTCTTTTCTGGAGGAGTGGTGTATTCAAATGCACCTAAGATAATTGCTAGAGCAACGGTTAAACCAATTAAGGTGAAATCGAAGCGTTTGTTTCTAACATCTTTTTCTGGATTCTTCTTTACTTGCATAGCGTTAATCGTTTCAAATTTAAATATTTATTCATGTATTAATACATCTAATTAACAAAAGGTAAATATTTCTTGTAGTACGGCGCTAAGTTTGGCCACAGTCTTACAGTTATAACGCTTAAAAGGCATCCTAACGTATCTGCAATAAAATCGGCCCATTCAAAACTGCGTCCGATTAACTTTGTTTGCTGTACAAACTCTATACCCAGTCCATACGCAATACAGGCAATTGACAGTACAACAATCAGGCTTGTACTAAGTTTATTATTTCGTTTAAAATAGCTATACCACGCTATGTATAGGACATAAAATACAAAGGCGTGCAGCAATTTGTCAAACTGTAAAAGAGAGTCGAGATTAAAGCGTTTTAAGCTCGAAGGAGGTAATAAGCATGTAGTTGCAAGAAGAAGAGTCCACACCCAAGCAATCAGGGCGTACAGTCTATTTACCGACACTTAGTGGCCAGTCATTTCTTTATATGCAGCTACGTCCATAAGTGCAGTTACTTCATCGGTATCAGAAAGACGAACTTTTATCATCCAGCCATTTTCATAAGGTGATTCATTTACAGATTCTGGATTGTCTTCAAGTTCGCCGTTAATCTCAATGACTTCACCGCTTACAGGCATAAACAAATCTGAAACAGTCTTAACTGCTTCAACTGTACCGAATACTTCATCTTTTGCAAGCGTTTCGCCTTCGGTTTCAATTTCAACAAAAACAACATCGCCCAATTCACTTTGAGCAAAATCTGTTACGCCAATAGTAGCAACATCACCTTCAATACGAACCCATTCGTGTTCTTTGGTGTACTTTAAATCTTCTGGGAAATTCATTTATTTTTAAGCTTTTTGTGTTTTATTTTTTGGTGCACTTGATGGAGCAGATGCTCTTTTATGCACTCCAATTATACTCAATACTTCGAATAATTTCTCTTTTAAGTCTTTTCGCTCAACGATTAAGTCGACAAATCCATGTTCCAATAAGAACTCAGATCTTTGGAATCCTTCAGGTAAGTCTTTACCAATAGTTTCTTTGATCACACGCGGACCGGCAAAACCGATTAGGGCATTCGGTTCAGCAATATTAATATCGCCCAGCATGGCAAAGGATGCCGTTACACCGCCAGTAGTTGGATCTGTAAGTATAGAAATATATGGTAGTTTAGCTTCTGCTAATAATGCGAGTTTAGCTGAAGTTTTAGCCATTTGCATTAATGAGAAAGCAGCTTCCATCATTCTAGCACCTCCACTTTTTGAAATGATGATCATTGGGAGTTCAAGTTCTATAGCTTTATCAATTGCCCTAGCGATTTTCTCACCAACAACTGAACCCATTGAACCACCAATAAAACTGAAGTCCATCACTGCCATAGAAACTTTTAGGCCATTTATTCTTCCAGTTGCTGTTCTTACTGCATCGTGGAGGCCACTTTTTTTCAAAGAAGATTCCAATCGCGCTGTATAGGCTTTGGTGTCTTTAAATTCAAGAGGGTCACCTGAAATAAGGTCGGCGTCCAATTCTTTGAATTTACCATCGTCAAAAAGTATACTGAAATATTCTACAGATCCGATTTTGTCGTGGTGTTGACAAGCTGGACAAACCCATAGGTTTAACTCAAATTCCTTTGTAGTGGTTGGGGTTTTACACTGCGGACATTTATGCCATAAGCCATCTGGCGTAGGTTTCTTGTCTTGTGTTTTAGTTAGAATCCCCTCTTTAACTCGCTTAAACCAACTCATACCTGTTTAAACAAATGTAGAAAAATTATGCAATGCTTACTGATTTATCGAGATAAACATCTTGAATAGCGTTCAGCAGTTCAATTCCCTCGTTTAAAGGTTTTTGAAAAGCCTTTCTTCCAGAGATAAGTCCACATCCACCTGCGCGTTTATTGATTACGGCAGTTTTAACCGCTTGCTGCAAATCGTTTTCTCCAGAGGCTCCTCCTGAATTGATTAATCCAACTTTGCCCATATAGCAGTTAGCAACTTGGTATCTAGTTAAATCAATTGGGTTATCAGAGCTAAGTTCGCTGTACACCTTTGGGTGAGTTTTACCGTGTTTAGTAGCGAGGTAACCGCCATTAACTTCAGGCAATTTTTGTTTGATTATATCAGCTTGTATGGTTACACCTAAATGATTTGCCTGTCCTGTAAGGTCAGCCGCAGTGTGGTAATCCACACCATTAATTTTGAAATCGCTGTTTCTCAAATAACACCATAATATAGTTGCCATTCCCAATTCGTGAGCTCTTTCAAATGCCTCAGCAACTTCTACAATTTGTCGCTCAGAATCGTCGGAGCCGAAATAGATAGTTGCACCTACAGCAGCAGCTCCAAGGTTCCAAGCTTCTTCAACAGTGCCAAACATGATTTGGCTGAAAGTGTTAGGGTAGCTTATGAATTCATTGTGATTTATTTTTACAATGAATGGTATTTTATGAGCGTATTTTCTAGAATTTGCAGCTAGTACTCCATATGTTGAAGCAACCGCATTACAACCACCTTCTATTGCTAGTTTAATAATATTTTCAGGATCAAAGTAGTCTGGGTTTGGAGCGAAAGATGCTCCGGCACTATGCTCTATGCCCTGATCTACTGGTAATATAGATAGGTAACCTGTATTTGCTAATCTTCCATTTCCAAACAGTTGCTGTAAGTTTCTCAGTACTTGAGGATTTCTGTTTGTATTGGTCCAAATGTCGTCAATATGATTTGGCGAAGGAAGGCTCAATCTGCTTTTGTCAATGGTTTTACACTCATGAGCTAGAAGTGCTTCGCCTTCTGCCCCTAGTAATTTAATAATATCGGTACTCATTGCTTTAAATAATTGCGGCAAATGTAATTAATTTGTACACAATGGAAGGGCAAATAGAGCTTAAGTTAGTAGAGAGTAAAAATGATTTAAATCATGTGTTTGACATTCGACGAACTGTTTTTGTAGAAGAACAGAAAGTTGATGAAAGAGAGGAATATGATGAGTTTGAAGATTTAAGCAAGCATATTTTAGCCAAATTAGATGGGAAAGCCGTTGGAGCGGCAAGAGTAAGAAGAACTATTAATGGAGTCAAGTTAGAGCGATTTGCCGTGTTAGAAGAGGCGAGGGGTAAGGGTGTTGGAGCAGCCTTGGTGCATAAAGCCTTGCAATTATGTAAGAATAGTTCCAATGTGTATTTGCACGCTCAAATTCAAGTTGTTGACTTTTATAAGAAGTTTGGGTTTGTCACAGAAGGTGAGGAATTTGTTGAAGCTGGTATAAGGCATTATAAGATGAACCTTAAGAATTAAGAATTAAGGGTTAAGAATTAAGAATTCAGGATTAAGAATTGCAGTGTGAGGTTTTGAGCATAGATTGGGATTTGGTATTTCTAATTTGGGTTTACTCGCTTGGGGGCTCAGCCCCCTCCCCTGAGAACAATATACGGAATACTCTATATACCATCAAATCCAATGCATAAGCGTGATTTTATTTTTATTTAAAGCATACGTATACCTTATGATCAGAATTTAAATAGAGAAATTAATCTCCTGTATTTGCCTGCAAAAAATCTTTATGTTTAAACTTGCTTAATAAATGAGTCGTTTCTCTAATATATTGTTTTTACTGTGTCTTAGCACATGTTGTTTCGCGCAGCAGGAAATAGATACAATTTATTACGACCAAAGAAAGACTCCTCGGATAAAGGATACTCGATTTGTAGTAAAGATTGACACTCAAATGGGTTCAAAGAGTATAGGGCAATACATAAACGGAAAAGCTCACGGCAAATGGATTTATTATCGTGACAATGGAGAACTCTTTAAAATTGAGCATTATGAAATGGGTAAACGCAATGGTTGTAGTACCATTTTTGGGCCTTTTGGACCAACTATAGTTTCCAATATCAAATATCTAGATAGTGAGGAAGATGGTCCACAGCACAATTATGATTCAAATGGAGTTCTAGCCGAGGAAATCTTATGGGATAGTGGTTATATTATGAGAAGAAGCACTTTTTATCCAAATGGCCAGATAAAGAATGAACAGAAGTATTGGAGGGCAGATAGCTTAAATTTTAATTCAGTGTTCTTCTTATACGATCCTGTTAAACCTAATGCTATTATCAATGACTCAACTAATGCTATTGGCGATCAATGGTATGAAAATGGCCAAATAAAAATTAAGTGTGTTGGATCATTTGATTCCATCTTGTACTTGAACTTTAAATATTTTAACATAGATGGAGTTTTACTTGAACAAGGGCAATTTATTATTGAGTGTGAACATGAAGTATTATGCAGATGGGTGAAGTTTGGAGAATGGTATAGGAGGGAGTATTAGCATTACTAAATGGTCATTTTTAGTTTTGTGAATTTTTTGTGGGGGCATAGCCCCCCTCCCCAATCAAAATTTAAGAATTAGAAGGATTTCTGTCAAACTTAATATAAGAACAGTGCAGGATCATAAAATTAAAGTGTAAGAAGTAAAATTTATTCGAGCAGTTTCAGTATTCAAAATTTTTGTTTACTCGCTTGGGGGCTCAGCCCCCTCCCCTGAGAACAATATACGCAATGCAAGTTTTAAGCGCAAATTGAATACATCTGCGTGTCCATAAACTAAACTACCGCGCTCTAAGTGCCTAACATAAGCTTGGTAAATCAAAAAACTCCCACCAGTATTACTAGCAGGAGTCTTTGTAAATTAATTCAATATTTAATTCGTTGCAAGATGTTTCTCCAAGAAAGCCTCCATAGCACCGTAAAACTCAAATCTATTTTCTTCGTTGTGGAAACCATGACCTTCATTGTCTTTAACCATATATTCTATATCAACACCATTTGCTTTCATTGCCTCTACCATTTGATCACTCTCGGATTTTTTTACTCTTGGATCATTAGCACCTTGTGCAATAAATAGTGGAGCCTTGATTTTGTCAGCATTTAAACTTGGTGAATATGCAGCAAGCATAGCAGAATCTTTTTCAGGATGCCCAACCATTTCATACAACATAGCTAAGTATTGTTCCCAGTAAGGTGGAATAGTTTCCATAAACGTAAACAAATTTGATACCCCAACATAATCAACTCCACACGCATAGAGATCTGGAGTATATGTTAATCCGGCAAGGGTTGCGTATCCTCCATAGCTAGCTCCGTAGATTGCAATTCGTTTTTCATCTGCAATTCCTTGGTCTATAAGCCATTGTACACCATCAGTAATGTCATTTTGCATGCTTTGTCCCCATTGCATAAAGCTCTTTTCCCAGAATTCTCTTCCATAGGATGTGCTACCGCGAAAGTTCATTTGAAGCACAGCATATCCTCTATTAGCTAAGAATTGAACTTCAGGGTTGAAACCCCAATAATCGCGAGCCCAAGGCCCACCATGTGGATTTACTACAACTGGTAGGTTTCTAGCTTCTACGCCTCTAGGCAATGTAAGGTAACCATTAATGGTAATTCCATCCCTCGAAGTATAGCTTATGGGTTTCATCTCTGCCATTTGATCTCCTTTTATCCATGGAGTTACCTCTTCAATAAGTTGAAGATCTTTGGTTTCCTTATCGTAATAGTAATAAGCCCCATTAGACACATCTGTATAAGTACGGATGATAAACTTGGTCTCATCTTTATTGGCTGAACTAGGAGCAATTTCAACTCCTGGGAGCTTAGACTCTAAGTCTTTAAACATGTTTTTCGACTCTTCATCAAAAAAATGCTTTTTCACTTTGTCGGCAACCCATTGTACAGATGTCAACACTTTGCGTTTTCTGCTATATCCAGCACCCATTATATCGTTATTCTCATCAGTGAAGAGGACTTCCAATTCCTTTCCTGTTTTCAAATCAAAAGTTACTAGTGCAGATTTATCGCGTCCAATATTTGATGTGCCATATAGTACTGGGCTATTATCAAATGCAAAAAACTGAGGGTCAAAGGATTCTTTGAAATTAGTTGTAATCACAGTTTTAAATTCGTCGGCTTCTGTTTCTCTGTACAACAAACTTGTATTTACTCCGTCCGTTGTTGTAGCAATTCTAATTTTACCATCATGGTCGGTCATCCAACCACTTATGTTTCCGGGATTGGTAGCTAGCATCTCCATCTCTCCAGTATTTACGTTTAATCTGTAAGGGTCAAAGATTTGAGCTATTCGTTCATTAGTTCCTATAATGACATATTCTGGAATGTCTTCCAAGTCATCAATAATTTGAATTTTTACTCCTGACTTTGTAAGTTGTTTGAGATTGCTACCATCTCTGTTTACTCCATAGAGAGCGAAGTTCTCATCGCCTCCATCGTCTTTGAGGTATAGTAACCTATCATCTGTTACCCAAAAATACCCGGAGATATCTCTGTCCGTTTCTTTTGTTAATAATTGAGCTATAGTGTCGCCAACCTTCTGAACGTGGATGTTCATTCTGTTTTCATAAGGAGCTTTGAAGCTAAAGTACTCCCCATTTGGTGAAATTTTGTAGGCTGTCTTTTCTGGGTTTTTAAAAAAGTCTTTAATGTCGATTTTTTCAACCATTTCGTTATTGTCAGATTTTTTTTGGTTTGAATTATTGCAAGCGGCAAAACTAATACCTATGCATATAAAGAGGGTGAGGTAAATGTGTTTCATTATTTATGTTTTGCTCGAAGGTGTAGATAGTGAAAATATAATTATGTCAGATTCGACAAGTAACATAATTATCTCTATATGAATTCAATTTTTATTGACAGCAATTATCATTGCCACAAGTTCACTGCCGTCTGTATCGGTTTCAAATTGAATTTTCCCTGATCTGTTCGAGAATTGAACATTGTTCTTAAGTTTCCCGCTTAAGGCTGTATTTATTTTATCAGCATAGTTGGACGTTCTAACCGAGTTAATCCTAGTATTTAGATCTAAATAATTGAGAGGTTTTTTAGATATAACAATGGCGAAAAAATCTTTATTTCCAATTTCATCTGCTTGAAGTGAGGCATCTCTAGGGAAAATACGAGTTCCTGTGATTCCGCAATACGGAGAATGTTTTTCAGTATAAGGAAATAAAACATAGCTAGAGCCGTCGGTTTCCATACCGAATATATAAGTATAGCATTCAATAGAATTATTGACTTCAATCTTAAACTTGCTTAGCTTTTCAAGATTTGTTGTAGTTTCAAAAGTATTATAGCCAGTTTGTCTAAGTGAGATAACAGAATTAGTTGCATTGTCAATTAGACCGAAACCCAATTTAAAATATCTCGGATTTAAAGCGTCGGCATTTCCCATAGGGTAGAGGCCATAAGCTTCTTTTGTAAAGTGCTCGAAATCGCTATACTTAACCCAAGCAATTCCACGCTCACCCCATTCATCGCCCCAACTGTTCATAATCTGAAAACTGCCACCCTCTAGGTAATCGTCGTATCCAATAACGCACATAGCATGCCCGCCAAAGCCTCTCATACTGTAGTCACTATTTTTCGGATGCCAGACTTTTCGGCCTTGCATTGCCGACATAAAGCTACCTCCCACCATCATACCTATCACCACTGGAGCGCCTTGAGCTAGATTTTGTTTTATAGCCAAAAGATCAACTCCTCTAGGGTCACCAGAAGGTGTGAGTCTGTTAAAACCTTTAGTTCTAAATTGAGCTGCTTTGGCATAACCACTCTGATTCATTTTAGCTTCGCAGCTTTTTTCATCATAAGGAAAGTCAGACCAGGGCAATGCACCTTTGGTTTGAAGACTCTTCATTGCATTGATAATGTATGCACCTTGACAGCCAGGCAGAGAAATTTCGTTATAGACACTGGCTGGACTAATTGCTACCTTATTGGGATTTTCACCAGTCTCCATAGCGGCCATAATAGTTCGCGCAGCGTATCCACTACTCCAGCCAACACAACTTCCTTGAGATCCTTGATTTTTTCTTTGAGGGCAATACTTTGCGAGACTAACTTGTTCAGGTAATGGATTGTTAATATTATCAGCTAAAGGAGTATAAACTTCTGCTTTATCATATTGTTTTTCATCAAATTCTGCTCCTGTGAATAGGCTAGCGATTGCAGAAATTTCATTGCCAGTGTTTTCTGACCCAAATAAGCATCCTTTGCCAAAATATAAAATAGCTCCAATGATTAGTAAAGGAATTAAAATTTTTGGGCGCTTAAAAACTATAGAAAGTAACATGGGTAATAAAGCACCCAATCCACCTGATCTATTTGAAGAACTTACTCGTCTTCTGCTTTGTGATTGTTTCTTCTCCGGTTCATCCGGAACCATTCGTATTGGCATATTGTCTAGCTATTATCGGCATCTAAATTATAATTAATACCTAATAAATACATAATAGTTGTTGTTTAATTCTACTAGATAAAAGTAAAGAAGTAGTAAAATCTCAACTAAGACTTTATTGCTCCAACTCTTATGTCTTTCTTTGTAGCGATGAAAAAACTAATTGGATTGGGATTAATTCTCCTATTGTTTACTGCTAGCAGCTGTAAAAAAGAAGGTATTAGTGTAAAGTTTAAAATGAACTACGATGTTGAGTTCACAATAGAATCGGGAAATGTTTTGAACTTGCCATTAAATTTCTTCACACCAGAGGTTACCACAAATTCTGAGGCTGAATTTGAAGCCAATGATACGCGTAAAGACAAGATTGAGGAGATTAAAATGTTGAAATTAGATCTAACATTAACAGCACCAGATGGGGCTAATTTTGACTTCTTAAAAAGCATTTATTTATACATTGAAGCAGATGGGTTAGACGAAAAACGCATTGCATTCAAAGAAAACATTGCCGATGGTCTTACCTTTATAGAGATGAATATTGACGATGTTGAATTGGCAGAATACATTAAGCAAGACGCATTTAGCTTGCGAGCAGAAACCGTGCAAGACAAAAATCTAAATCAAGATATCGACGTTTTGTCGGAAATGCAATTCCAGGTTAAAGCAAAAGCCCTCTAGTGGAACAAATAGCCCACATTTAGAGCTAAATATTTTCCTTCAAGCGACTCACCGTTCAAGCTGCCTATTGACCCCATTGCATTGCTCAATCGCAGGTCTAAAAAGAACAATCTACCATCGGTAGATTTAACATCAACACCAATTCCATAAACCAAGGATGTAGACATAGTCTCAAGATTATTCATGTCTTGATTTGTGAATCCATTGTTCTCATTATAGTTACTGTTCTCGTATTCGCGACTATATAGACCTCCAAACGCAAAGTTTATACTTGGGCCTGCAAATGCTTTAATAAATAGGTTTTGAACTCCGAAGCTCAATTTGCCTAGTATTGGAACATCTCCAGTTAATAAACTAATTTTTTCAGTATAAGGATAATCTGTGCTGCCAGTAATAATAGTTTCTTTGGTCACTCCACTGTTTTTAGAGCCTTTTCCACTGAGAAGAAAATCTGCTGAAATTCCAATATTGTTTGAAAATTGATAAACAGATGTGGCTCCAACTTGCCACATTAGTTTTCCGTTGGGGTTTTCCAAATTGCCTCCACTTAGCTCTGATTCACCTAAACCAAACCTTGTTCCATAGTAAAACCCTTGTTCTTGAGCCATGCTTATAAGGCTAATAAGCATAACAGCTAGCAGTAAATTTATCTTTTTCATATTGCCGCAAAGATATAGTTATCAAGTTATTAGAGCAGCTATTTCGCGGTCAAATTACAGAATTGTGATACACATGAGATCCAAATCAGTAATGTTATCGTAAAAGAGGGTGAGTCATAAAAGACCAAACAGAAATATGAAAAAGACAAAACAATTATTAGTGATCTGCGGCCTATTTGTTGCAGGAGCTATTGTGGTAGCAGCCGACCACATTGACGCACCGGCTGTAAAAGGTGGAACAGCTGACATTACTGATTTCTACGCATTCCAAGGAGAGAATACAGATAATTTAGTATTTGTAGCTAATGTTCAAGGCCTTTTGAGTCCAACTGCAAGTATGGATGCTACATTCGACGAGAAGGTTCTTGTAGAGTTTAACATCGACACCGACAATGATTTAATTGAGGATTATGTAATCCAAGCAATTGCAAGAGATGGTAAGATGTACTTTTTTGGTCCTTTCGCACCGAGTTCAACTGGAACGACTAGCACTGTAAATACAGATGCGACAAAATCTTCAGTTGAAATTACAGCTTATGGATCAAATGCAGTTGTTTCAACAAACAATGGTATGTCGTTTTTTGCCGGTCCTAGAGATGATCCATTCTTTTTTGATTTTGGGCAGTATTCTGCAATCATTGGAGGAACTGCAACTGGATTTAATAATCCTGGCGACGACACTTTTGCTGGAACCAATGTGATGAGCATAGTCGTAGAGGTGCCAAAATCTGCCTTCGGAACAAGTACGAGTTTAAATACTTGGGTTGAAGCTAAATCTAAATAATCTCAAACTTTAAAATAATAGCAATGAAAAATTCAATAAAAATTTTAGCCCTCACAGTTATTTTGGGCATTTCCTTTACCTCTTGTAAAGAAGAGACCACAGATAATCCAACACCTACTACCACTGATTTTAGCGGTTCATATGAACTAGCAGACCAGATGGGAAGACCGGCTGTAAACACCGTGTTTATTAATGCCGATAAAAAGGATGAATTCAACAGAACTATTCCTTCTCAACAAGGAGGAAAATACAGTTCAATGATACAAACAAACTTGGAAGCATTGAGCCCAGCTTATGCAAACCCAGGCGACAAAAATGCTTTAGGATTAACATCTGATGCATTTGCAGGAGTATTAGCGAGCGATGTATTAAATGTGGCAACTGATAAACCAACCACATTCTATGATGGAACTAATGTTCTAACAGGTAGAAACCTTGCAGATGATGTAATCACTGTAGAACTTCTATTGATTTTCGGAGGAGAAGATTTTACTGAGAATCCTACTCTTACGGATGATCATGTAGATCAAAACGATAAAGCATTTTTAACTTCATTTCCATACTTAGCAAGTCCATGGTAATTTTTAGGTCAGGGCCTCAGGCCCTGACCTTTTTTTAAAGCAACCAAATATGAAAAACACAATTAGAATACTTAGCATATATATTGCAATGTGCTGTGCTGCTTGTAGTAAGCCTTCGGCTATTGTAAACGAATCAGATTATGCTCAATACCTTGTTAAAACAAGTGATTCGGAAATACTCAAACTAGAAAGTGAGCAAGAGTTCTGGCTGGATAAATTTAACAATGCTCCACAACAAACTACTTACCTCATCAAGCTTGCACAAATTCACGGCAAGAGATTTTCTATCACAGCAGAAATTGAACAACTCAAGAAAGCTGAAGAGTTATTATTAAAAGCCAACTCAGATTATAAAGGGTTGAATGTGGCAGTGCATCAGTCGCTAGCTCGAAATTTTATTAGCCAACACAGATTTAATGAAGCTTATGACCACTTGATTATTGCAGACAGCATTGGTCAATCAAAAATGACAACTGTTAAAATGCTTTTTGATGTACAAATGGAGTTAGGCAAGAACGACGAAGCTCTAGCAAGCTTAGAGCAAATTAGAAATGATCAAGACTTTGATTACCTCATACGATTAGCCAAATGGCAAGACAGTGAAGGGAGACTTGAGAATGCAATAGAATCTCTAGAAAAAGCTAGCATTATTGCTAAAGATTGGAATGATAAGGATTTGATTCTTTGGTCATATTCAAATCTAGCCGACTTTTACGGGCACGCTGGTAGAATTGAAGATTCTTATACGTACTATCTGAAAACCTTAGAAATTGATCCTAACTACACTTATGCATTAAAAGGAATTGCATGGATTGCCTTTTCTCACGACAACAACATTAATGCGGCTACAGACATTCTTCTGAGTTTAAAAAGTAAAAGCACTGCCCCCGACTACGATTTAATTCTCGGTCAAATTGCCGAACATCAAGGCAATCAAACACTTGCTGGTCAGCATTATAGCGATTTTATTCGCAAATCGAGCAGTCCCATTTATGGTGCCATGTATAATGCTTATCTAATCGAATTGTATATAGAAAGAGAAAATTTTCAAGATGCACTTACTCTCGCTCAGATGGAAGTAGAAAATAGACCTACCCCAGAATCTTGGGCACTAATGGCAATGGTTTGTTCATCGATAGATGAAAATATAACTGCAGAAAAGATTATTCGTTCAAAGGTTCTAGGGCATACAGAAGAGCCAAAAGCGATGCTTATATGTGCAAAAATTCTTAAAAATAATGGACATAATAATGAGAGTGCTAGCATACAACAAGACTTATTTTCGAGCGCTCATGAATTGGGTCCAAACAAGCTTAAACAATTAAAAACTCTGTGATGAAAAGAATAGTTTTTTCAATTTTAACACTTTGGATTGCAGTTAGTGCTTTTGCATTTGAAGGCGAGGTTCGCAATACCTTAGGTGAACCTCTTGAAATGGCATTTATAGAGAATCTAAGCAGTGGCTCACACGCACATAGTTCAGAATTGGGAAAGTTTTATTTGGAAAACACTAGTGCTGGTGACAGTATAAAAGTATCCTATATCGGCTATAAAAGCCAGTTCGTACAACTAAAACAGACGAACTATGTGATTTTTACATTGCTCGAAACTCAAATTTACCTTCAAGAATTAAACATTAATCAGAAAATTGACCCCTTGAAATTGCTGAGTAAAGTGAATAGCAGTAATCAGAATATACAATCTGCTCAAGAAATTCTTGGTTTAGTGCCAGGTCTAATCATTGGACAACATGCAGGTGGTGGTAAAGCTGAACAGCTTTTTCTAAGAGGATTTGATATAGATCACGGAACGGATATCGCAATAAGCGTAGATGGTATACCTGTTAATTTGGTTTCACACGCTCACGGTCAAGGCTACGCCGATCTTCACTTTGTAATTCCTGAATTAATAGATCAGGTTGAATTTGTAAAAGGACCACATGATGCTAGTGCCGGTAATCTGGCAACAGCAGGATCTATAAACATCAAAACAATAAACTCGATAGATAACAGCATTTTTTCAATTGAGAAAGGAATGTATAACAGCAATAGAATGCTTTTAATTGCTAATCTGTTGAAATCAGAGAGTTCTCAAAACGCATATGTGGCAATTGAGCACAAGACTACGGATGGGCCATTTGAGTCATCACAACTATTCAAGAGATCCAACTTTGTAGGTAAATACACCTTATTTCCTTCGTCGAAGTCTAAATTAAGTATTTCTGCGACTCATTTTACGAGTACTTGGAACGCTAGTGGTCAAATTCCACAACGAGCTGTAGACAATGGAACCATTTCAAGGTTTGGCGCTATAGATGATACAGAAGGGGGAACAACTTCGAGAAGCAATTTTAATCTGCAGTACTTCAAACAATTGAACAGCAGTACCTATATCAAAACTAATGCCTTCTATACAAAATCTAAGTTTTTATTGTTCAGCAATTTTACTTTTTTTCTGAATGATAGTATTAACGGTGACCAAATTAAACAGAATGAGAATAGAGACCTATACGGAGCTGAAATGTCCCTGTATAAGCTAAAAGATATTAGAGAGTTTGAAGTTAGATTTACAAATGCAATTGGATTTAGACAAGATAATATAGCAGATTTAGAATTAAGTCATACTGCAAATAGGAGAGAGCTAATAAATGAAATTCAGCGAGGAAAAGTTTATGAATCAAATTGGTATTATTTCAGCCAGATTGAAATAGAGTATAAGAAATGGGAATTAGTACCTTCACTGAGATATGATTACTTTCAATTTGAATATGAGGATGCACTCGCTGATAAATACTCACATAAGGCGGAATCAGAACCGATAATAAGTCCTAAACTGAGTCTTGTTTACAGCTTGAACAATATTAAGTGGTATGCCAAAACTAGTTTAGGGTTTCATTCTAACGACAGTAGATTGGTGAATACTGTTCCCAATTCAATTTTGCTTGCAAAGGCTTGGGGTAATGATATTGGTTTTATTTGGAAGCTTAGTGATAATGTACTTCTCAGTTCGACAGTGTGGGATTTACGATCAGAGCAAGAGCTTGTTTATGTGGGGGATGAAGGAATAGTGGAACCGTCAAACAGCGCCTATAGAAAGGGAATAGATTTTGGGATCAAATGGCAGTGGAATTCATATATAGTTGCTTCTACTGACATAACCTATAGCGATGCCAGGTATAACGATATAGATGAAAGCTCCGCTTATGTGCCATTAGCCCCTCGAATGACAGGCCAATTTTCTTTAGATCTTAGAAATTTTAAAGGTTTCAGCTCTCGTTTAAGCATGAGATATTTGTCGGATAGACCTGCTACTGAGGATTATAGTCTAATAGCAAAAGGATATACAGTGATAGATGCGAACATTGAATACAAATTCAAGCGATTTATTACTGATATCAGCATCTTAAACATCACGAATACACAGTGGAACGAAACTCAGTTTGCAACAGAGTCAAAATTGCAAAATGAAGTTAGAAGTGTGGAAGAAATTCATTTTACACCGGGAACTCCATTCTATGTGCAGTTGGGAGTGAGCTATTTATTTTAATATTTTAAATTTTTGAGATCCAAATTCTGAAGTTTCTCGTATAAGCTTATAGAAACAAAGAATTATGAAGAACAGAATTAAAACAATCATGCTGGCACTAGGCTTGCTAGTAATGACAAACGTACAAGCACAAACAGTAAAAGTTGGTGGTGAAGAAATGTACCCCAAAAAGAATATTGTTGAGAATGCAGTTAACTCGGCTGATCACACAACCTTGGTAGCAGCTGTGAAGGCCGCTGATTTGGTAGCAACCTTGCAGTCAGCAGGACCCTTTACGGTTTTTGCTCCAGTGAATGACGCATTCGAGAATCTACCTGAAGGAACCGTTGAGATGTTACTTAAACCAGAAAATAAAGAAATGTTGGTTTCGATCTTGACCTATCACGTGCTCTCTGGAAGTTATGATTTTGATGCATTAAAAGCAGCCATTAAAAAAGGAAAAGGCATTGCAACTATAGAAACGGTTAATGGTACTTCATTGTCATTTATGATGAATGGTGATAAAAACATTACTGTTTGGGATGCAAACGGGAATTATGCGAATATCTCTACTTACGACGTATACCAGTCAAATGGGGTAATTCATGTTATAGATAAAGTATTACTACCTTAGCTTTGGCGTTCTACGCCTTTATAATCCCGAGGCTTCTTTACTTGCCTCGGGATAATTTTTAGTCATTTTTGTAGCAACCATTTTTGAACTTATAATAATCACACATTGAACACGGCAACAAATACAATAACGCTTGAAAGCCGAATCGTGCAGTTAATGCACAATGGCGACAAGCAATTCTTGGATTTGCTCTACGCGGAATACGGTGGCATAATGTTTAAGATTTGTTTGGGCATGCTCAAATCAGAAGCAGAAGCTGAAGATGTACTTCAGGAATCTCTATTGAAGATTTGGAAAAACGCTCAGCGATTCGATAAAAGCAAAGCCAAACTTATTACCTGGGTAGTTCAAATAGCCAAGAATACAGCATTGGATCATATAAAATCTAAAGCGAGCAATAATGCTAGAATTACTGACACTATGAGCGATAAGCCTGTAGTTGCAGCCTATGGCACCAGCAAACAGAATGAAGATTTTATAGGTCTAAAAGAAACAATTGATAAGCAATTGGAGACAAGAGATAAAGAAATATTGAATATGATATACTTTGAAGGATATACCCAAAATGAAGTAGCAGACAAGCTAGATATGCCTTTAGGAAGTGTGAAGACCAGGGTTCGATTAACTGTCAATCAATTACGAAACTACTTAAAGAACTAGGAAGATGGACTACAAAGAAATTTTAGAATCAGGAAAACTTGAGTTATATGCACTGGGTGCATTAGACCCTCAGGAAGAAAAAGAGATAAGTGCCTTATTGGCATCTAATCCGGAACTGAAGAAGGAGTATGAGTCTATTGCTGATGCACTTACTTCATATGGAAAAGCGGAAAGCTCAGAAGCACCTGCACATGTCTTAGATAAGGTTAAAGCTGAAATATCAAAATCTGAAGATTCGCTTATCCCTTTGCGTCCAAATAACGCAACTACAAGGTTTAAAAGGCTTTCAATAGCGGCTTCAGTACTATTATTGGTGTCTCTAGGTCTGAACATACGATTGAATACGGCTTTAAAGCAAAGTCAAGAAAACTATATCAGCCTCAGTCGCGAAAACCAACAATTGGCGTCAAATACGGTAAAGTTTGCTGATGAGAATGCCAAAATGCAGTCACTTATCGCAAGTATTTCAAAGTCAAGCATGAATAAAACCTTCTTGGGAAGCACTGAACAATATCAAGGTTATGAAAGTGCTGTGTATTGGGATACGACTAATTCGGAAGTTGTTTTAGCTACGAATAATTTACCGGGATTGTCGGAAAATGAACAGTATCAACTTTGGGCTATAGTAGATGGAAAACCAGTAGATGCTGGTGTGTTTACTTCCTCAGATCAGTTGATTAAAATGAAAAATATAAATGGTAATGCAGTAGCCTTTGCAGTCACTATTGAACCTAAGGGTGGAAGCATAGAACCTACCTTAGAGAAAATGTGCATGATTGGAAATGTGAATACATAATGCATCTCATTTAATCAAACTAAAAATCCCGTTCTAGCGGGATTTTTTTTTATTCTAAGATCTGAAGTCAGTTTTAAATCGTATAAGAACTACATAAACTGATAATATAAACATTAAGAACTTAGATTATGTTAATTCATATTCTGGTTGCTAAAGGTGGGAGCACAGCTCTCACCTTTTATTTATAGCTCTGTTGGACAAACGTAATTGGTTCTCTTTAGTCCAGTTGCTTTAAGAGCATTATAGCCTCCTTCAATATTTGTAATATCGTGATATCCTCTAGCTTTGAGGATGGATGCTGCAATCACAGATCTGTATCCACCTAGACAGTGCATATAGAATGCATTGTTTTTAGGGAATTCCGCTAAATGATTATTGATGAAATCCAATGGCGTGTTTACTGCATCTTCTAAATGTTCGCTTTGAAACTCTCCTTCTTTGCGCACATCAAAAACTTTATGCGAACTAACGGACCATTCTTTCTCGAATGCAGCTGCATCTATAGACCTTAAAGAGTCTGTTTCTTTGCCCGCTTTAGTCCATGCATCTATTCCACCATCCAAATATCCAATCGTTTGATCGAAACCCACTCGAGCTAGTCTTGTTATGGCCTCTTCAAGTCTGTTTTCGTCTACAACTAGCAATATAGGTTGTTTTACATCAGCTATCATAGCTCCAACCCAAGGAGCAAAGCTTCCGTCTAAACCAATAAAAATTGATTGTGGAACAAAGGCTTTTACAAATTCTGATTCGTGACGAACATCGAGAACAACTGCTCCGGTTTCATTTGCAGCTAGTTCGAATTCTTCGGGAGATAGAGCATGCGTTCCTTTCTTAAGAACTTCATCAATGTTTTCATAACCTTCCTTGTTCATCTGCACATTCAATGGGAAATAGGCTGGGGGAGGTGCAAGACCTTCTGTCACTTCTTTGATGAATTCTTCTTTGCTCATATCTGCTCTCAAGGCATAGTTCATATTCTTCTGATTTCCCAAGGTATCAACAGTCTCTTTCATCATGTTTTTGCCACAAGCTGATCCAGCTCCATGACCAGGATATACAATAACGTCATTTGCTAGGGTCATGATTTTAGTTCTCAAGCTATCGTAAAGAATTCCAGCAAGCTCTTCCTGTGTCATAGTAGCCGCTTTTTGAGCTAGGTCTGGTCGACCCACATCTCCTAAAAACAGTGTATCGCCTGAGAATATTGCGTGATCTTTTCCGTCTTCGTCTCTCAGCAAATAGGTAGTGCTCTCCATCGTATGGCCAGGCGTATGTAAAGCTATAATGCTTATATCGCCAATTTTAAATTCTTGGCCATCAGTAGCAACTAAAGCTTTAAATTTTGGGCTTGCTGTTGGACCATAAACAATTGGAGCTCCACATTTTTCAGAAAGTGTTATGTGTCCACTTACAAAATCGGCATGGAAATGAGTCTCAAAAATATATTTGATTTTGGCGCTGTCAGCAGCCGCTCTATCAATATATGGTTTCACCTCACGTAGTGGGTCTATGATGGCCGCTTCACCATTCGACTCAATATAATAAGCTCCTTGAGCCAAACAACCGGTATATATCTGTTCAATTTTCATTTTCAATTACAAAATTAGTTCTAAAATAGTTCTACTTCAAAGGTAAGGAGAGCACCCAGTCTATGGAGTAACTTAGGTTACTAATTTACTTATAATAACTTTATTTAATGCTTTAAGTATTACATTTTTACAAGCTCAATGGCATTGCGTTTTGATCGAATACTTCCTTCCATTTCTAATTTTTTGAGCAATCTAGAAACAACCACTCTTGAAGAATGCAAATCATTTGCAATTTGCATATGGGTTGTCTGAATAGTAGTATCTCCGGTGACCATTGCCTTGTCTCTTAAATATTTATAGATTCGCTCCTCCATATTGTTAAATGCAAGGTTATCAATGGCTTCAAGTATTTCATTTAGTCGACTGTTGTACATGTCGAGAACAAAGTTTCTCCACGACTTGTATTTTCCCATCCATTCTTCAACTTTATCAGTTGGAATATAGAGTAATTCAGTGTCTTCTTCAGCAATAGCTCTAATTTTACTTTTGGTCTGTCCAGAGCAGCAATTCAAAGTTACCGCACAGGTGTCCCCAACTTCCAAATAGTATAGCAAAAGCTCTCTACCTTCATTGTCTTCAGTTAGTATTTTAACAGAACCCGAAATAATAATTGGTAAATACCTAATAAGATCTCCAATATCTATTATAGTGTTGTTAGCTTTAATATGAGATGTCCTGCCGTGAAAACAAATGTCATTAATTAGATCATCCTCAAAAATGTCTTGAAAACGACTATTTAAATGATTATAGCAACT
>CBDUMX010000015.1:0-20076 GCA_965368435.1 uncultured bacterium | reverse complement strand
TATTAATGATTACAAGAATAACTAGGGTTGCAAATATAATTTTCAGAACTTTATCTGATATCTTTTGAGCAGTTGCAACTCCCATTGGGGCGGCAAATAGCAAACCAGCAACCATTGGGAAAAACAGATTTGGCAGAACGTAGCCCAATTGTCCAGAGGCAACGACTGACTCAGGAGTTCCAATAATATATGTGGCCAGAACAGGAACTAAAATTAGTGGAATTACTCCTATGGAAATTGCCGAAGCAGATTTCATATCGATTTTGACATATTGGTTGAAGAGGGGAATCATAATTACACCGCCACCTAATCCACTCAATGCAGTTACTATGCCAGTTAACAGACCAGTGATTAGGTATTTCAAACTCGGAGTTTCTTTTACTTCATTAACCTCTTGTGGTTTCTTTGCTATAAAACGGAAAACGGTAAAAATTAAAAGTGCCAGGAAAATGATGCTAAAGGATTTTTTGTTGTACCATGAAACTGAAGTGATTAAGTAAGTAACAACTGTGCTGCTCAACATGGCTAAGACAGCCGTCAATGCAATTTGTTTGGGATAGAATTGCTGAATTCTGTATTGCTTGTATGTGCTTATAAGCCCTGCAAAAAAGATAGTGGCGAAGGAGTTTGCAAGCAGGTATCTCACAAATTCTTCATCGTCAAGACCCAAGTCTCTCAGAAAAAAAGAGATGATTGGAATGAAAATAATGCCGCCTCCAACACCTAGGAGACCACTAAGGAATCCGCCCACAACTCCGAAGAGAACAAGTATGATGATAGAAGTTATTTCCATCAATTACCGAGGATGGCATTCATTCTGCCTGCGGTTTTATAAATCTCAAATGCCTTGGCAAGATCAGGGTCGTCATCAAAGCTAATTTCCACTTTAGCTTTTTCGAATTCATACGCCCTAGCGATTTCATATTCCAAAATTTCTTTGATCTCTTCTTTATTATGCTCAAGGTCGTTTTGCTTATGAGCCAATAGTTCAGCTTCTAGTTTCGCAATGCTGCTTTCCAAACGCTGATCTAATTTTTCTGTTTTTGCTATCTCCTTGAGTTTCTCCAATTCAATTTCAGTCTGAGTTTTATACTCATAGTCTTTGTCTGAAAGGTATTGCGTGAATTCTGTATAGAGCTCATCACTAATATTGAATTTCTTTACATCGCCAATAGATTCGTGTTTCATGCGATATAGCGCTGCAAAATTGAAGGCGTGATTATTCCTGATAATACTTTCTGCAATTCTGCTATAGGGTTCCATTTCAACTTTAATGTCGGGATGAATTCCCTCTCCATCTGTAACTGGTCTGTTGTTTCGTGTATAGAATGTTTTCTTGAGACTATCTGCTACTGCTACGGCTCTCCCATTTACTTTGGCTCCATAGTCTAAACGCTGTATTAATCGTCCACTTGGGATATAGTATTTAGAAGTAGTGATTTTCATTTGGGTGTTATAGCTAAGTCTTTTGGGGTGTTGCACCAGACCTTTACCAAATGAGTTTCGACCAATAATAACAGCTCTATCAAGATCTTGTAAGGCTCCTGAAACTATTTCACTTGCAGAGGCCGACCTTTCATTGATAAGCACTATAAGTGGTATCTCCGTGTCTACAGGGGTACCTAAAGTTTTAAACTCGCGATTTTCTTCTTCTATCTTACCTTTTGTTACTACCACAGGAGTTCCTTGGGCCACAAAGAGGTTGACTATGTTAATTGCTTCGTGCATGAGTCCACCTCCATTGCCTCTTAGGTCTAATATAATAGCATTAGCTCCTTTAGTTTTAAGGTCTATCAAGGCATCTCTAACTTCTTTTGCGGCTCCCTGAGTGAATCCAGTGAGCTTGATGTAGCCAAATTCATTTTCTAATAATCCAGAATAAGGCACATTATAGAGTTTTATTTGCTTGCGCTCAACGGCTACATCTTTAATGCTGCCATCTGGCCGTTCAATTTTAATTATCACGGAGGTGCCTGCATTTCCTTTAAGATGGGTAGTTACTTCTTGAACGCTTTTATTTAGCATAGGTTTATCATCTATAGAAATAATTTTATCTCCTGGTAGAAGACCAGATTCTTGCGCTGGAAATCCTTCATAAGGGGCATCTATGACTACATAATCTCCAATTTTACGTATGGTGGTTCCAATGCCCGCATAAGTCCCCGTTACTTGGTAATTATAGTCTTCAGCTTGTGCTTCAGAATAAAAATTGGTGTAGGGATCTAAAGACGAGAGCATTCCGTCGATTGCTGCACGGATAAGTTCACCGGGTTTAACTTCATCAACATAGGAGGTGTTTACTTCTTTGTAAACAGAAGCAAAGATGTCGAGATTTTTAGATACCTCGAAATAGTCATCTGCCGCTTTAAAGGACAGTAATGCGAGGCATGTTGCTATGAGTATATATACAGTTTTTTTCAAGACTTATTAATGATTGAACAAAGATAACGTTTGAAAGTCGGCTTTATGTTCAAGTTCTACGGATGCTGAAGATTATTTGACTATTCGCTGGTTTTTTTGGTTCTCCAATAGATTTGATCTGGAGTTGTAACAGCGTGATATTGTCGGTCGTCGTATGTACCCAGCATGCCTACAGAAGTAGTTCCTTCAAAGCAATGAATATCGTAGATTTCTTGTATGATGTTTTCGAAGCTAAGATTGCCAAGTATCATACCAGAGTGTAAATCTATGGCGTAGATAGATGCGAATTCTGCTTTTACTTCATCGCTGAGTTTAGAGAATGTAGTACTGCTGTCTCTTACTTTTGATATTCCAATAAATGCGGTATTATTAACTATGCTAAGTCCTCTCACTAAACCGGGAAGGCTAACTACTGTTTCCTTCTCAAAGGTCTTGCGGTCAATTCTAACCAAGGCTCCTCTTGCCGACTCTAAGAGGTAGAGATAATCTCCAACTATTCTAGGAGAGTGGGGCATTGCTAAACCTTCTAAAACGATTTCATTGTCAGGTATAGACATCAGAATGCCACCATTAGTGATGTTTGCACGCCAAGACTGCTTGCTGTTGCCTTTACCCAATGCTGTAACGTATAAAGGTTCATTATCTTCAACGGCCATACCATTGAGGTGACATCTATCTTCAGGCGTTATTTCAGTGATAAAATGCGGTTGCCAAATAGGTCTAAAATTGCTCAATGAATCAAATGCAGCTATGCATGAGAATCTAGTATTCACAGCAATAAGCTCACCGCTTACAAAATTGATGTCGTGAAGATCTAATGGTCCAACATGATAGGTTACTCTAGGAAAGTAAAGATGGTCGTATTCGCGTTCTCCTAGACTGATTTTTCTGCTGTCAGTATTTCCATCGGTATAAACATGGAGTTCTGTTTTTGTTGCAATTCCAAATTGCTTTCCGTGTATAGCTAGTCCCATGGGTTTAGGGTAGCTAACTGGTGTCATTTTCAGCACATTGTCATCGGAAACATGCAACATGATAAGTTTTCCAGCCTGATATACGCTCATTATTAAGGTTGAGCCGGTAGACTTTAATACGTTTTTAAACTCTTGATTATATTTTACAGATAAATCTTTCAATTGCTCGAGTATATGCAAAAAAAAGTCCCGCCGTAGCGAGACTTTCATTTATGTTGTTAAAATTAGTCTTTTTCAAGTATCCACTCATCTCCATCATAGTCAAACCAGAACTCTTCGCTGGTTAGTCTTTTGATTTCGAATTCAATGGTTTCACCACCGTCAAGTGTTACTTCCAAGGTTTCTTTTTTATCTCCCCATTCCCACTCACCTTTAATGTCGTAGTCGTAAGAGTATCCATAGTATGAATAAGATTGAGTTAGTGTTAAATCTCCATCTTTTTCAAAGTCCATTTCTAGACTAAAATCAGATCCTAGATCTTCACCATCAATAGACTCTACATTCCAAAGGCCTGCAAGTCTTGCAGTTTTAGATTTTAAAGAGATTTTAGGTCCATCTTCATATTTACAACTGGTAAAGTTGAAGACAATAACTGCGGTTGCAACAGCAGCTAAACTGTGTTTGTATGTTTTTTTCATGGTATTAGGTGGTATCAAAAATAGGCAAATTGAGTAAAATGCCTACATTTTTTCTAATTCCCACTCGTCGCCATCCTCATCTTCAACCCAAAGTTCTTTATTAGTTAACCTTTTAACTTCAAGCTCAGTATGAGAACCATCGATGTTTAAATCGATTATTTCCTTCTTGTCTTCCCATTCCCATTCGCCTTTAATTTTATACGAATATTCATAGCCGTAATAGCTATAGGTGATATCATAGGTAAAGTCTCCATCTTTCTCGAACTCCATAATCAACTCCATATTGTCGATGTCTTCATCGCCGAGTTTGGTTACTTCCCATTCACCGGTTAGACGCGCAGTTTTAGATTTAAGGGAGATTTTTGGTCCATCTTCATACTTACAACTGGTAAAATTGAAAATTACAACTGCAGTGGCTACACTGGCAAGGCTGTATTTATATGATTTTTTCATAATCTGGTTTTATTGACTTAAGTGTGTTTTGCAATTTATTTTTTCTCGAATTCCCATTCGTCGTCAGAGCTATCTTCTGCCCAGAACTCTTTGTTAGTCAGGCGTTTGATGGCTAGCTCAATGTTGTCATCTTCAAAATCTATATCGATAGTTTCTTTATTGTCTTCCCAAGACCATTCACCTTTCATCTTATAGGTATAGCTATAGCCGTAGTACTCATAAGTGAAATCAATTCTGAAATCTCCATCTTTTTCAAATTCCATTTCAACTGAAAGTTCGTCGAGATCCTCATCTCCAAAAGTTACAGCTTCCCATTCTCCAACCAATCGCGCTTTTTTAGATTTGAGCGAAATTTTTGGACCATCTTCATACTTACAACTGCTAAAGTTGAAAATTAAAACGGCAGAAATAAGTGTGGTAAAATTGTGTTTGTGTGATAGTTTCATATTTGACTTGTCCGTCAAAATTAGCCATCTTTATGTTATAATAGTGTTATTTTTTCTCTAGTTCCCATTCGTCGTGGTAAGGTTCCTCTATCCATAACTCTTTGGATGTTAGTCTTTTTACTTCGTATTCTTCGTGGTAACCATCAAAATCTATGTCGATAGTTTCCTTTTTATCTTCCCACTCCCAATCGCCTTTCACATCGTACTCATAGTCGTATCCCCAATAGGAAGTATAGGAATATGTTGCTTTGAAATCCCCGTCTTTCTCAAACTCTAATTCAAGTTCTAATCTATCAGGATTCTCACCATTTACTTTTTTCAGTTCCCAAGTCCCAACTAGTCTGGCTTTTTTGGTCTTAAGCGAAATAATTGGGCCATCCTCATATTTACAACTGCTCAGATTAAAAATCAGAACGGCGGACGCCAATAAAGAAATGTTTTTTGCTTGTGATGTTTTCATGCTAATTCCTGCTTATTTTTTTTCTAATTCCCATTCGTCATCATCAGTATTCTCAACCCAAAGCTCTTTGTTTGTTAAACGCTTTACTTCTAATTCATCATGCCATCCATCCATATTCAAATCGATGGTTTCTTTTTTATCTTCCCATTCCCACTCACCTTTTTCTGTGTATTCATAGGTGTAGTTGTAGCCATAATACGAGTAGGAGTAAGAATAAGTAAGGGTAACATCACCTTTCTTTTCAAACTCAAAACTCACTTCAAAGTTTTTGGGTTTATCACCATTGATTCTGGTTAATTCCCATTCTCCGGCTAGTCTCGCTTTTTTAGATTTTAAAGAGAATGCCGGCCCTTCTTCGTATTTGCAGCTTGTGAAATTGAAGACTAAAGCAGCAGAGGCAAGGGCAGATACAGTGTATTTTGTTTTATTGTTCATGATGTTATCTTTCTAGTTCCCATACTTCACCATAATAGCTCCAGACTAATTCATTTGATCTTAAGCGGATGAGATCAAAATCGATATTATCACCCCAGAGGACTATTCTAATTACAGATTTCTCGTCTTCCCATTCCCATTCACCTCTTGTTGTATAGTCATAGGAATAACCATAGTAATCATAGGAGTATGTATACCTGAAGTCACCGTCTATGTCGAACTCCATCTCTATGCTTAAGTCTTGTTCTAAAGGAACGCCGTCCATTGTTTTGACGTCCCATATGCCCTCGAGTCTGGTAGATTTGAATGGGATATTATCTTCATCGCGTTCTTTTTTACATGAGGAGCAGTTGAAAACTACTGCGGCAGTGGCGATGGCAGCTAGAGGATAGGTCTGGCTTGGCTTCATGATGAATTGAGATTATTACCAAATATAGGCAAAAAATGCAAAGTAAAAATGCAACTATGGTACCGGGTCATGGCCGTGTCCACCCCAGGGATTGCACCTAATGATGCGCTTAGTGGCTAAATACAATCCTTTGATCGGACCGTGCTTCATTAAAGCTTGAGAAGCATATACTGAACAGCTTGGAGTATATCTACACCTATTGGGGAGAAATGGGGAAATGACTTTCTGATAGATTCTAATTGGAATTAGAAGTATTAGAACTATTAAATCACGAAATCCTTTTAATAAACTCTTCAATAGCGTCATTTAATTTTTTTTCAATTTCGTTAAAGTTTGCTGGTTCTGAACTTAAGTAAAGCAAAGCTAGGGCAAATTGTTTGTTTGAATTTTCTAAAGCTGAATAAATTTTGTGTTTCTGTAAGCGATAAGCTTCTTTCATCACCCTTTTGATTCTATTTCTGTCGTGCGCCCTTTTGAATTTTCTTTTTGAAACAGAAATTAGAATCTGGGCTGGATATGGGCCGTCATTTTCATGCTCCAAATAGACAAAAAGCAGGGGTTTAGCGTGTATGCTTTTGCCTTTCTTATTGAAAATGTCCTCAATCAGCTTTCGCTGTATGAGTCGTTCAGATTTTTTAAAAGTATGAGAAGACCCCATAGAATTGGGGAATATACAGATTATCTTTTGTGCTTAGGCTCGCTTGATACGCTCAATTTTTTGCGACCTTTTCTTCTTCTAGCAGCAATAACTTTTCTACCACTTAGAGTAGCCATTCTGCTTCTGAATCCGTGCTTATTACTTCTTTTTCTTCTACTTGGTTGAAATGTTCTCTTGCTCATTGTAAATATTGTTTCTGTAAATGCCTTTACAAAATGGCCTGCAAAAGTATAAAAAAGAGAAACATAAAAGTAATTATTTTTCGTTTTCTAAAATTTCTTTTGCTTCTTTCATTTCGAGCAGCTCTTTTTCTCCTACTGTTGGGTAGCTTAAGTTTAGCTTTTCCAAGCTTTCGGCTACTATTTCAGCTACCATGGCTCTCATATTAGCTTTATTGTCGGCTGGTATTATAAACCAAGGTGCATGATCTGCTGCGGTATTGCTAATAGCGTCTTGATATGCACTCATATATTTATCCCATAGCGCTCTTTCTTTCATGTCGCCAAAACTAAATTTCCAGTTCTTTTTTTGGTTTTCTATTCTCGACATAAAGCGCGCCTTTTGTTCATCCTTAGAAACATTTAAGAAAAACTTTAGAACCAATGTACCATTGGCAGTTAGGTGGCTTTCCCAATTGCTGATTTGTTTGTATCGCTCATTCCAAAACTCCTGATTTATGTCATCCATGGTGTTAATACGAGGGATATTCTGTCCTAGAACATATTCCGGGTGTACTTTACACACCAAAACTTCTTCGTAATGAGATCGGTTAAATATACCAATTCTGCCCCTCTCAGGCAAAGCCAAAGTAGTTCTCCAGAGGTAGTCATGGTCCAGTTCAAGTTTAGATGGTGCTTTGAAACTACTTACTTGAAAGCCCGTTGGGTTAACTCCACTAAAAACCGCTCTGATTGTACTGTCTTTTCCAGCAGCATCCATTGCTTGAAATACGAGTAAAACAGAATGATTGTCATTTGCATATAGTTTTTGCTGCAGTTTAAACATACGTTTATTTGCCTGCTTTAGTCGTTTCTCGGCATCTTTTAGATTTTGAATGTCGCCGTTATAGGCTGTGCTATAATTATTGAGATTAAAATTGCTTCCATCTTTAACTATAATTTTAGAGTCGTTTAAGAATGATTGCATAGCTTTTTGTCTAGATTTGAATTGAAATAAAACGCTAAAATAAGTTAAACCCCTTATGAAAGTAAAATTTTGTGGAGCTGCACGTACAGTCACTGGGAGTTGTCATTTGATAATTACCGATAACGGGACCAAGATTCTATTAGATTGTGGTCTGTATCAGGGCAATGATCCAGATTTCGATGATTTTAATCAAGAGTGGTCTTTTGATCCCGCAGAGGTTGATGTTATGGTGCTCTCGCATTCTCACATAGACCATGCAGGAAGAATTCCTAAATTAGTGAAAGACGGATTTAAAGGCGACATTGTTTGCACAAGTGCTACTAGAGACTTGGCTGCTATCATGCTTCTAGATAGTGGCTTTATTCAAGAGAAAGACATTGTATATGTAAACAAACGCAGAGCGCGTTTAGATCTGCCACCTATGGATCCACTGTATACCGTCGTGGATGCACAAAAAGCTATGGAAAATTTTGTAGGCATCGCCTATAAACGTTGGTTTAATATAGCAAAAGGAGTAGATGTAATCTTTCACGATGCAGGACATATTCTAGGCAGTAGTAATGTGTGTTTACGCATTGAAAAAGACAATAGACACTATGAATATATTGGATTTACTGGAGATATAGGGCGACCAAACCGACCTATTCTCCGCGACCCACAGCCAATGCCTGATTGTGATTACCTCATTTGTGAGTCTACTTACGGAGGACAGGCTCATCAAGGGATGCCAAATGACGAGGAAGATTTGTTGAATATAATAAATGAAGCTTGCGTTGAGCGCAGAGGCAAACTTATCATTCCTGCTTTTAGTGTTGGGCGTACTCAAGAGTTGGTGTATATGATGGATAGACTTGAGACCTCAGGTAAACTACCTAAGGTTCCAGTTTATGTAGATAGCCCGCTTGCAGTAGATGCTACGGATGTGTTTATAATGCATCCAGAATGTTATGATTCAGAATTACTACAGTACATGCAGAAAGACCCCAATCCTTTTGGTTTTAGAAAATTGAATTATGTGCGGAGTGTTGATGAGTCTAAAGCTATCAATAATTATAATGGGCCGTGCATTATCATTAGTGCAAGTGGAATGATGCAAGCTGGTAGAGTAAAGCACCATTTAAATAATAATATTGAAGATGAGCGCAGCACTATTTTGGTAGTGGGTTTCTGTGCAGACGGAACATTGGGCCGAAGGATTAGAGATGGGGCAGAAGAAGTGAGAATCTTTGGAGAGGAGAAAAAGGTAAAAGCAAAAGTTGTAGTAATGGATAGTTTCAGTGCGCATGGAGATGAAAGGGAAATGCTCGACTTTTTATCATCTCAGGATAAAAAGAAACTCAAGAAGATATTCTTAGTGCATGGAGAAATTGAAAGACAAGAGGCCTTTAAAGCGTCTATACTTAATGAGGGTTTTAGAAAAGTAGAGATACCGGTTTTAGATCAAGTTTATAATTTAGATTAGAATGATTGAATGGATAAAAGATTGGCCCTGGTGGGCATGGGTTCTTGCAATTGTAATCATAGTTGCAATTCGCGATGTTCTGCAGAAAAAGCATACTGTAAGTCACAATTTTCCTATCATTGGACACATCCGCTATGCTTTAGAAAAAATTGGACCAGAATTGCGACAATATATTGTAGCAAACAATAGAGAGGAGCTGCCCTTTAACCGACGTGAGCGCTCATGGATATATTCATCTGCCAAAGAAGAGAATAATTATCAAGGATTTGGATCAGATCAAGACTTTTTTACACCCAATTACCACTTTATAAAGCCTGCTCTTTTTCCGTATAAGCCTGCTGATCTTCATATTAATCATACGGAAAAAGATTTTGTTCCTTGCGCTAAGGTAATAGGCTTGGCGAATAAGAGAGCAAGGCCTTTTAGACCCTATTCTATCATCAATATTTCAGCCATGAGTTTTGGGTCTTTATCGGCTAAAGCTGTTGAATCACTTAATCGAGGTGCACTAAAAGCTGGAGCTTATCACAATACCGGAGAAGGGGGACTAAGTCCGCATCACAGCCACGGCGCTGATGTGGTCTTCCATTTCGGTACAGGTTATTTTGGAGTGCGAGATACGGCGGGAAACTTTTCAATCAACAAATTGGAGAAATTAGTTGAGAACAATTCTTTTGTTAGAGCCATTGAAATTAAACTATCCCAAGGTGCTAAACCTGGAAAGGGTGGTGTTCTGCCTGCATCAAAAATTACGGCTGAAATTGCCGCAATTCGAGGAGTTGAGATAGGTAAAGATGTCTTATCTCCTGCTAGCCATACCGCTTTTACTAATGTTGAAGAGCTTTTGGATTTAATAGAACTTATTGCCGATAGAACAGGTTTGCCAGTTGGTATTAAGTCGGCAGTAGGGAAATTAGACCAATGGGAGGAATTGGCTATGCTGATGAAACAACGAGGAACCGGTCCGGATTTTATAACTATTGACGGGGGAGAAGGCGGAACGGGAGCAGCACCACCGAGTTTTGCAGATCACGTAGCACTGCCATTTTACAATGGTTTCGCAATGATTTATAGGACCTTTAAAAGACACGAACTTTGTGATAAGATCGTCTTTGTTGGATCCGGCAAACTGGGTTTGCCTTCTAATGCTATTCGCGCATTTGCTATGGGTGTAGATGTAATAAATGTAGCTAGAGAAGCTATGATGAGTATTGGCTGTATCCAAGCCCAACTCTGTCACACTAATAGATGTCCAAGTGGTGTTGCCACTCAAAACAAATGGCTGCAAAACGGTATTGATTTGAGCCTAAAATCTGAGCGATTCTATCAATATGTTAAATTTTTCCGCAAGGAATTGCTTGAGATTACACATGCCAGTGGTTATGAACACCCTTGTCAATATCATATGGAAGACGTTGAAACCACTACGGATGATCACAATCAAATCAGGACCTTAAAAGACACCTATGGCTATGATAAATGTGATGTTGAAATAGGTAGCATGAATGAACTATATGATTGTCAATACCTTGGTGGTAGATCAAAATAGAACTTCTGGATCGATTTCTTCAAAGTCGGTATTGCCCTCTTCTTCATAAGCTTCGCAATTGAGCTCAATTGTGAATTCAACATCGGGTTTTTTAAAGGGACCTTTATCGATGCCAGATTTTTTATCTGCATATACTTTCTCCATATATTTTGCGAAGATTGGTAATGCCATATTTGCTCCTTGACCTAGATTAGTGCTTCTAAAATGTACCACTCTTTCTTCGGCTCCAACCCAACAACCACTCACTAGATTTGGTGTAATTCCCATAAACCATCCGTCGGAGTTATTTTGAGTTGTCCCCGTTTTGCCACCAATAGCCGCATCAGCGGGAATATTATAACGGTATCTCAAGCGCGCACCTGTTCCTCCTGAACTAGTCACTCGCTCTAGCATTTTACTTACAATATAGGCAGTTTGTTTTCTGAGAGCTTCTTCTTTTCTAGGAGTAAACTCTTCCAAAATATTGCCATTTTTATCCTCAATTCTAGCAACAAAAATGGGTTCTACCCACATGCCTTCATTTACAAATGTTCCGTATGCACCTACCATTTCATAGACTGATAAATCCATAACTCCTAAGGCTATAGTAGGGTAGGGAACAAATTTGCTTTCATCAATACCCATCTTCCCGGCTGTTTGCCTAACTACTTCTGGGCTGTTTGGCCCTAGGCGTTTCATGACTCTGGCTGTCACAGTGTTAATGGACTGTTGTAGACCTTGATATAGTGTAACTTCTTCAGGTACTTTACCGGAATTTGATGGCGACCATGTCTTATTGCCATTGTCGTATTCTACTATCACAGGACCAGTAGACACTCTTTCACAAGGTTGAATTTTATCATCATCCAGTGCTCTGGCAAATACAAAAGGTTTGAATGTAGAGCCTACTTGGCGATTTGAATTTTTGTTTACGTGATCATACTGGAAATGAGAATGGTTAATACCACCTACCCATGCTTTTATATGTCCAGTTTGAGGCTCTAGGGACATAAAACCCGTATGTAAGATTTGTTTGTAGTATCTCAAAGAATCTATCGGGCTCAACATAGTGTCTATGTCGCCATCCCATGTAAATAGGCTCATTTGCACAGGTTTATTCAGATAGTAGTCTATAGAATCCTGGTTCTTTTTGTATTGATTTTTTAGGCTTTTATAGCGGCGTGTCCGCTTAATCATCTTAGGGATATAATTGTCATCTACTACACCTGGTTTATCATCTATATACCAAGGATCTCTATTTCGTCTTTTGGTTTCAGCGAAGAAATCTTTCTGCAGCTGTTTCATATGACTACTCACGGCGTCTTCAGCATATTTTTGAAGCTTAGAATCTATGGTGGTGTAGATTTTTAATCCATCGTCATAGATGTTATATTTGACACCTGTTGCCTGTTCGTATTTATCGGTCCATGCCTTGAGCCAAGAAGCCAGATAAGAGCGAAAATAAGTAGCCAATCCTTGATTGTGATCCGTGAAATTATAATCGGTAACTAGAGGGAGCATTTTTAGGCTGTCATATTCAGCAGATGATAAATAACCATATTTCTTCATCTGGCTCATTACAACATTTCTTCTGTGCTGCGATGCTTCAGTATTTCTGATTGGATTGTAAGAGGTTGGTGCTTTGAGCATTCCTACCAAAACAGCTGATTCTTCAATGTTTAATTCCGAAGTAGATTTATTGAAATAGCGTTTGGATGCAGATTTAATTCCATAGCTGTTACCCCAAGGCACGGTATTGAAATACATCAGGATGATTTCATCTTTGGTATATCGTTTTTCCAATTCAACTGCGAGTATCCATTCTTTGAATTTTTGCAATACACGAGCTGGAAGGGATCTGGCTTGATCGTGAAATAAGTTTTTTGCGAGTTGTTGAGAAATGGTACTTCCTCCACCATCAGTTCCCAGCTTTGCTATGGCTCTAGCTAGAGCTCTTGCATCAATACCAGAGTGCTTATAGAAACGAAAATCCTCAGTAGCTACAAGTGCATCTTTCATATGCTGAGGAATGTCTTTAAAGTCGGAGTTCGTTCTATCCTCCTGATAAAAGAGTTTACCTATGAGTTCATCGTCAGAGGAATAGATTTCCGACGCTAATTTTGTGCGCGGATTTTCTAGCTCTTCTTCAAAGTCTGGTAGTTTCCCAAATAGACCAACACGAACGAGTACCATGAAAACAACCAATAAGCCAAGGCCTATAAAGAAATATTTCCAGAGCCTTTTGATTAAATTCGAACTGAAAGAAGTTTTTCCGCTTTTCTTTTTATTGCTCATAGTTGGGTTGGGAAGTACTTATCGAAGAATGCCATATAGGCTTCATCATTTTGCATGCGAATCAGAGTCTTGAAGTTGCTCTCAGAAATTGCGAAAAGGCTAAGGTCATTCATGCCAGCATCTTCCAAGAATCTATAGTTGCTTTTCATCTCCATGTGATAGGCCTGAACTTTGTCTTTATCGCTAAATGTTTTAATATAAATAAGCTGTCTGCCTTTGTACTCTATAGACTTAATTAAAAATTCAGTAGACGGAAAAAACTTAGCATTATATTCTGATAATTCTCTTTCAATTCTATCAATATCAGTAGTACTACCCAAAAGCACATAGAAATGTGGCTCCTTAACTTTATGGCTGTACATACTGATGTCGATTGAAGGATCAATATTCTCCGTGAGCAGTAAATTCACCGTATAGCTTGCAATATTCGCAATATCAGTTCCTGGATAGTTTTCAGCGATAGCTTGCAACTCAGCGATATAAGCCTCTTTACCTTCTGTTTTACCTATGGTTAATGCGTAGAGGTAATCAAATTTTGCCTGTATAGAATTTCCAGCGTGATCTTGTGAAACTTGTTTGCTTATTTGCTTAACTTTATTGTAATCGTCTTGCTGGAAAGCGGTATACATAGCGTTGTAAAGGTCTAGTACCGCTTGGTCTTCTCCAGTTTCAACTACTTCTCTATTGTTGAGTACTTGATTATATGCCGTACTGGGAAATTCATTGGCAATTTGTAGGGCATATTCGTTGTAGGCTAGACTGTCGCCCATGGCTTTGCAGCTTTTGGCTAAGTAAAAAAGCGCTTCGGCTTTATTATTGCTCTGAGGGTAACGCTTCAGCAATTCCAGCAGATTTTCCTTGGCTTTGCCGTATTCCTTGAGATCATCGAAATAGATTTTGGATACTTGCAGCAGGCTGGCTTCAATTTTTTTGTGTGCGATAAGTTTAGCAGTAGAGCTGAAAGGGATGTTTTCGTAATACTTTAATAGCTCTTCAGCAACTTCAGCTAATGCGTCTTGCTGTTCTTGATCATTATCTGGATTATAACTGATGGGATCATCATTGAGGTCTGGGTCTACGGGTTGGCTTGTGTTATCCATGACCAATTTATTTGCATATCGCCACCAGTCCCCATGAGACCTTTTGCCCCAGAGTTTTATGAAGTCATTTGACCCTCTACCAACCTGAGATGCATTATAAAAATACCAAACACCTCCTGTACTGGCTGTAGGGTCCGTGATTGGACTATTGTCGTTCATCAATGCACGCTGTCTTCTCAATTCTTCTTCCTCGGCTGCCATTCTAGCCTCACGTTGTTCAGCCTGTATAATGGAGCGAATTTTTTTCTCTAACTGCTCTGGACTTAAGGCAGCAAGAGCTAACATGCTATCTTGGATCTGAACAGTTTGTATGCTTTCAATCAGTTTAGAAAGTACGGCATGTTGAGCTGTAATTTGACTGTAATTTGGGTAGCTTTTGGGCAGCACGCTCACTGCACTATCGAAATAGGCTTGCGATTTAATATAAGACCTGTTTTTAAAGAAATAATCAGCAAGAAATAGATAGGTTTTAGTTTGTTGATTGGCGTTACCGCTAGCACTTGAAGAAGATTTAAAAAGGTAATCCAATCCCGCCGCTTCATTTCCTTCTACAAATTCAAGAAGGGCAAGTTCATAATATATCTGATCAAAGTAGTCGATGTTTTTATCGTCTTTGAGCATTTTCTTTAAATTTTTCTTGGTAGACTTTAGCCCTTTGCCTCCTGATTCAGCAGTGGCCTTGGTTAAGCCCAGATTTGCTTGAAATACGTAGTCGTATGGAGAGTTTGCCTTGATAACTGCGACAAATTCTTCATTGGCTTTGTCGTATTGTTTGAGTTCAAGATAGAGTTGTCCAAGCAAGAAATGAGTTCTATAACGCAGCTGTTTGTCTTTAATAATCTTAACACCTTTCACAAGCTCATCAACTGCCAATTGATATTTGCCTTGCTTCACAAAAAGGTCGCCTGCAACAAGATGTGTTTGCGCTTTGAGTTGTTTGTATTCAGATTTAGATTCTCGGATTAGGCTGAGAATAGCTTCCGCATCGTCGTATTTTTCTTGACGAACATAGCTTTTCATTACCCACAACTGAGACTTAGCTTTTATATAAGGGTCAGTGTATTTAGAATATACAAACTGAAATGATTCTATGGCTGCGTATTGATCGTTAGCAAAGAAGTGTGTTTGTCCGATTAGAAAGTAAGCATCATCAACCCATTTACTATGTGGTTTGTTCTGAATAACTTTAGACGCTTTTTTCATGACCTCCTCCATGGGAGCTCTCATGCCTTTAGCATCTGTTGCGGTTCCGTATGGGTAAACATCAATAAACTTTTCGAAGTCGTCAACATGTTTTTCAAACAGCTCATCTGTTGCTGCTTCAAACTTTTGGGTGGCGTTGAAATAAATATTATAGCGGGCAATCATATTGTCCCATCCTCTTTTTAGGAATCCGCGTTCTGATGACTGTGCAAAGCTTGAGGCTGTGCAGAGTAAAAAGAAAATCAATATGTAGCTTTTTAAAAATTTCAAGTATTTATCGCGTTATTTTGCTCCATAGTAGAACTGCGAAGAGCACAAAAATATTTTAAATGTTCGTTAGGCCTATAGATATATGAGTTCAATACGTAAAAAAATATCAACTAAGTTTAAAAATCGCTACAGATTGATTGTGCGAAAAGACGAGAACTTAGAAGAAAAGATTTCGATAGTGTTAACGCCATTGAATACCCTTTTGGTATTAAGTGCACTCATAGTTTTGTTTGGAACCATAAACATCCTCTTGCTAGCGTATACGCCCTTATCGCATATATTGCCTACCACCGCCCAGAATTTTTCTCAGAAGGACAGATTGGAATTGATGAATAAGATCGATTCACTGGAAATGAGGCAACGGCAGGTAGATTATCAGGAAAAAGCACTGAGAATGATATTAGCGGGAGAAGAGGGGCAAGTGCCATTAGAAGAAGGGGATATAGAAATAGAGGGTTATAGTGCTCAAGGAAGGGAAGCGGATTTTAAGCCCAATGTGGTCAATTATACTTTTTACACTCCTTTGAGAGGCATTATCAGCGATACTTTCAATGTAGAGAGAAAGCATTTTGCCGTAGATATTGCCGCTAAGGAAAAGGAAGTAGTAAAGGCAGCTCAGAAAGGTACAGTAATTTTTAGCGCTTGGAATCCAGAGTCGGGTTATACCTTAGTAATACAACATCCCAATGATTTTTTATCTGTTTATAAGCACAATGCGGTATTGTTGAAAAAAGAGGGTAATTTTGTGACTGCTGGCGAAGCCATTGCTTTGGTTGGTAGCACTGGAGAACTGACGTCAGGTCCGCATTTACATTTCGAACTGTGGAACAAAGGGATTGCAATCGACCCATTGAAATACGTAAGGTTTTAAGCTCATGTTAAATAATAAGAAAGAACAAAAAATGCCTAATAGTTCAGCTGTGTTGAACGTAATAGGTGAAGGAACCACAATTAAAGGAGATTTGATATCTACTGGAGATTTGAGAATTGACGGAAGTGTAGTAGGCAGTATAACTACCAAAGCTAAATGCGTTATTGGTCAGTCGGCTGTGGTTACAGGTAATGTTGATGCGCGCAATTGCGATATTAGCGGCAAGATTGATGGTGATGTTAAGGTAAATGAGGTTCTACTTATTAAGGAAACTGGTGTAATTAACGGTGATTTACGCACATCGAAATTGGTAATTGAAAACGGTGGTGAGTTTAATGGTTCATGTGCTATGGGGAGTTCTGTTTCTCTAAGTAAAACGGCCTCAACGGAAAACAGTGAACAAAAACAATCCGCAACTGCCTAAGGGCACTTATCACTCAATATTAAAATACAGTGGCTTAGCATTTCAGATGATAGCCGTCATTTTAGTACTCACCTATGCTGGGTATAAAATTGATGAATGGCTGGGATTGAACATACCTGTCTTTATGATTGTTTTTATAATAGCAGGATTAATAGCCTATATATACAAACTTATCAAAAGCCTATAGCATGAAATTTTATAAAAATTTATTATTCCTCAGTTTGATATTAGTTGCGGTTTTGGCAATCTTAAAATATATGTTCTTTTGGTATGATCAGGGTAATACTATTTGGTTTGCTTTGGGCTTTTTTATTGCATTAACAGTTTTCTCTTATCAATGGACAATGGCTGCCAATAAATTGAAAAATTCAAAGTTTGTTGGACGCTTTTTTTTAGCCCTTGGATTGAGAATAATTTTATGTGCAATTTTTCTTGCTATTTATCTGATTATTAGTGAGAACCGAGACCAAGTTTTCCTAGTCACATTTATGATTCTATATTTATTTTACACATTATTTGAAATATATCATTTAGTGACTAAATTGCGCACCGAAAAAAATAGCCAAGTTGACTCATCAAATCATTGAAAATAAGGCAGTTAGACAAGCGTTGAAGTTCAAAAAAATCTTCACATTATGTGCTTTCTTGCTTTTTTCTGCAGCCATTTCTAGCAGTTCCTTTGCAAATCCACCTCAAAATGACGAAAATCACTCAGCTGAAAATCACGCTGTAGATCAAAATCATTCTGAAAATCATGAAGCAGAAGCTCATGAAGAGCATCACGCTGAAGCACATGAAGAATCACATGGAGATTCTCATGCTGAATCAGAAGAATTTAATGCTGGGGATATGATTATGCATCATATTTCAGATGCGCATGATTGGCATTTGTGGGATTGGAAAGGACATGCAGTGAGTATTCCTCTTCCTATTATTATATATAACTCATCAAGAGATAAGAAATTAAGTGTGTTTATGTCGAATAAATTCGAGCATGGACATGCGGCATATGAAGGCTATAAATTAGATCACAATTCTATAGTTAGCGCAGATGAAAGTGATGAATCTAGTTTCATAGATTTATCTATTACTAAGAACGTAGCTTCCATTTTTGTAGCCGTAATATTATTACTACTAGTTTTATTTAGCGTAGTAAAAGGATATAAGAAGAGAGCTTTGAGTGCGCCTAAAGGACTACAATCAATCTTAGAGCCTATCATACTATTCATTAGAGATGAAGTAGTTAAGCCATCAATTGGTAAAGGATATGAGCGCTTCATGCCTTTATTATTAACTATATTCTTCTTCATCTTCTTTAGCAATTTAATGGGATTAATTCCTATAGCGCCATTTGGTGCCAATGTTACTGGAAATATTGCGGTAACTATGGTTTTAGCAGTGATAGTATTTATAGTTACTACAGCCATCGCTAAGAAGACTTATTGGAAACACATTTTCTTACCAGACGTGCCTGTTTGGTTATACCCAATCATGATCATCATTGAGATTATTGGAGTATTCATTAAGCCATTTGTATTAATGCTTCGACTTTTTGCGAACATTACCGCTGGGCACATTATTATTCTTGGATTTTTCAGTTTGATATTCATTTTTGGAAATATCAGCGCTGGGGGAGGTTATGGAGCCGCTGTGGTATCCGTGGCATTCTCATTATTCATGAGCTTATTAGAAATTTTGGTAGCATTCCTACAAGCATATGTATTTACATTATTGTCGGCTCTATATTTTGGAGCGGCATTGGAGGAGCACCACGAACATTAGACCATTATAAACAAACACATATAAAAATTAAAAATTATGACTCTTTTAAACATCCTATTACAAGCATTTGAAGCAGGAGCGGAAGTAGGCTTAGATCAAATTGGCGCAGGTATTGGTGCAGGTTTAGCAGCAATTGGTGCAGGTATCGGTATCGGTAAAATCGGTGGTTCTGCACTAGAATCTATGGCAAGACAGCCAGAAATTTCTGGTGATCTAAGAGCAAACATGATCGTTGCTGCAGCCCTAGTTGAAGGTGCTGTATTCTTCGCTATCGTTGTTTGTCTTCTTATCCTATTTGTTTAAGAATATATCAATCATTAGGCGCATTGCCAAAGGCAGTGCGCCTATTATAACGTTAAGAATATGGAATTAATCAAACCAGATATCGGCCTCATTTTTTGGATGACACTTACCTTTTTAGGTTTGTTGTTCATCTTGGCAAAATTTGTATGGCCACCAATTCTAAAAACGCTTAAAGAGCGTGAAGAATTTATCGACAAATCTTTAAAGTCTGCGGAGGATGCTAAAGCTCAAATGAGTCAGCTCACCGCAGATAACGAAAAGCTTTTAGCGGAAGCTCGCACAGAACGCGAGAAAATTCTAAAAGAAGCTCGTGAAATTAAAGAGAAAATGATTACAGATGCTAAGACCACAGCAAGCGAGGAAGGAAACAAAATGATTTCTTCTGCTCGTGCTGAGATTGAAAGAGAAAAAGCTCAAGCTTTAACTGATATCAAGAAATTGGTTTCAGAACTTTCAATTGATATTGCTGAAAAGGTTATTAGAAAAGAACTTGACTCAAAAGAAGGTCAAGAAGCACTGGTTGAAGAACATCTTAAAAAAGCACAACTGAATTAAAATGGCTTCAAGCAGAATAGCATCTAGGTATTCAAAATCTCTTTTTGATTTAGCTCAACAAAATGGCGAGTTAGAGCAAGTTAAGTCAGATATGCTCAATGCGAAAGCAATATGTGCATCTTCAAGAGAACTGACTAACTTACTGAGGAATCCAATTGTTCAAGCTAAAGATAAGAAAGCAGTATTTGCTAAAGTGTTTAGTGGTTTCACTAAACTTAGCTTGGATTTTATAAATCTCTTAGT
>CBDUMX010000014.1:0-20931 GCA_965368435.1 uncultured bacterium | reverse complement strand
TGGCCAGGGGTTCGAAATGAAATTCACGAATACCTATAAATATTAACAATGAATGAGTAATCCTCTCGGGTGCACTTTCTTTGTTGAGATAGTTGTTACAACAGTGTCAATTCCATTATTAAATAAACTAAGGATTCGAACGAAGGGTTGGCTAGGGATTCGAAATGAAATTCACGAGCGATTGCGAGTAATCCCTTCAACTGCTCTTTATTAGTCCAGCATACTTTCGTTCATCGAAAATAAAATCAAATAATATTCCACATTCATACATTTGAATTAGTAAATGATACATCCACATACTGAGCTAAAATTCATTAACCACGAGGTGGGATATGGAGTTGTGGCAACTAAGCTTATTCCAGCTGGCACAATAACATGGGCTTTAGACAAATTGGACAGAGAATTTAGTCCAGAAGAGATTGAAAAACTTGACCCTCTTTACCAAGATATTCTCGATACCTATACTTTTAGAAATAATAAAGGTAACCACATTCTATGTTGGGACAATGGCAGATACGTGAACCACAGTTTCAATGCTAATTGCCTAACTACAGCTTATGATTTTGAGATTGCTATAAGAGACATTCAAATCGGTGAGCAACTTACAGATGATTATGGCTATTTAAACATTAGCAGCCCGTTCAGAGGTATTGATGAAGGCACCAAAAGAAAAACAGTATACCCCGACGATCTATTGAGATATTCTGACGTTTGGGATAAGAAGTTATCCAAAGTGTTTCACAAAATAACAGAACAAGATCAGCCTCTGAAAAGCCTAATCTCAACTGAGATTTGGAAGGAAGTAGAATTGGTTATATCTGGGAAAAAGAAAATGGAGTCTATTCGTGCAAATTTCTACAAGCAGTAAATACCAAGACATTAAGTGCTATACATGCGTGTAGATGGTTGAATTGTGTTATGCTTTAAAAATAAATCCTAATATTTGTTGAACAAGCTCATCACAATGAATTTTAAAGACAAAATCGGGAATAAAGAAAATCCATTGCTGCTTAAGACTCCTCCTCTAACATCTGAGTTTAGTATGCACGTAGATCAAAAAGATGGACTAGATATACTAGTTTGCACCGTAGGTAAAACCATCTTGCATTACGACTATAGAATAATCGATGACATGTACAACTACTTGAAATCTGTAGGTGATTGGGTAGAAATGGGCAGTAAGGATGAAAAACAAGAAAGCAAGGCAGGCACTATTGAACATTGGGGTAGATCAAAAAACAACCCTATTGGTGGCTGGTATGGTTTAAAGAAAAATTTTAGAGGTAGAGTAGGAATGTATATTCCACCACTTATGGAAGCATTGGGCCTAGCAGAAATCACCCATGAGAAACGCAATAACAAAATGCGAGCTATTTAGCCTGCAAGCGCAAATACATTTCTTTCGGAGAAATCTTATCATCCAATAACCTACATTTTTTATCGAGATAGTATCCCCTACTCAAATCTTCAATATAGTATAATTCCCCTATAGTACTGTTGCTATATGCAACAGGGAAGGAAATTTTGTCGTAATGAAACGCTATTCTTACTTTTTTAGGTTCATCGCCGTGGTTCAAGGTAATTAACTGCAACTGCTCTGAATACTCGCGGTGTATTTTTCCTAAATAGGTAGTGTCCTCATCACTCAATGAAGCTATATCCCAAAAGAACAAATACACTTGCTTCTTTTTAAACTCGCTGAGTTGATGTTCATTGTTTAAGATATTGAAATAGGTGAAATTGGGTGTACTTTTCCCTAATCGCAAAGCATTTTCAAGTTCGGCTCCTTTTAGCTCATGTATAGTAATATAAGCTCCAATCAAGGATATCACATCTATTTGGTACTTTGTGCCATTCCATTCAAAGGTATTCTCACTTGATTTTTTGCTTAGTTCTAATAATTTGTCGCTATTGATTGTTGAACCATAAGGCCCTATATACCAAACATCTAACCCAGGCTCATTGTACAATCCGTTGACATTTACATCTTTGATACCAATTGTAAATGAATCTGTATCGGTCTTGTAATTGGCTACTATTGAATTATAGCGCTGTTCTCTATAGCAATAATTGACCTGTGTAAATATCTTAGAACCGCTGTGTTGTTTATAATGTTCTTCAAGTAAATGCTTATACCTAACATTCTCTCCGTACTTAAAGCGGCTTAGTTTTATGCTATATGTTGCTTCTTCTATTTTAGCATTGCGCATAGTTAACACAAAATCGTTTTGTTCAAAACCTAGGGTATCCGGATTTCCATCATTGGTAAAGTCCAAATCGTTGTTTCTATCGACATAGAATATAACATCCCTATATGAGCGTTCATAATTTCCAATCAAACACAGTATATAACCCTGACTCCTCTCATTATCTGAACCTGCAAAGTATATATAAGTATAACCCGTGTCATGTACATCCGTCATATCGGGTAACTTTTTAATTTTATACCAAGCTTGATCTTTATCGATCTCTAGACCAAACTTGGAGTAAGGTTCAATAGAATCACTGACATATTTATAGATTGGAAGAATAGACTGAGATTTTGTGAACTGATCGTCTTCAACCATGTTTTCACACTCAATGCGTATGGTCTGAGCATTACAAAAAATCCCAATCAACAAGACTGGGATTAGTATGTAGATTCTTGATTTAAGCATTTTAATCTCTTCCCATAAATAACGAAATATAATAGAGTAATGTTGCCAAAGAACCCAAAGCAGCAACTACATACGTCATAGCGGCCCACTTTAGAGCATCCTTACTCATTTCGTATTCTTGAGAACTCACAATATTATTATCTTTTATCCAAGCTAAAGCACGTCTGCTCGCATCAAATTCTACCGGAAGAGTAATAAAACTGAATAAAGTGGTAAGAGCAAACATTGCAATACCAACGTAAAGCACTATCGGGTTTCCTGAGAATGCTAATAATGCAGCACCTCCAAGAATCACCCATTGCATCCAATTGGAGCTAACGCTTACTACAGGTACTAGCTTTGATCTCATAGTCAACCAAGCATATGCCCTAGCATGTTGAACAGCATGCCCGCACTCATGTGCTGAAACTGCAGCAGCCGCTGCGTTTCTTTGATTGTATACTGCTTCACTTAGGTTTACGGTTTTCTTCACAGGATTATAGTGATCCGTGAGTTGCCCGTTAACAGATATCACTTTAACATCATAGATGCCGCTATCCTGCAACATCTTCTCAGCAATTTCCTTTCCACTCATACCTGTTGAGAGAGGAGTTCTAGAGTATTTCTTAAATTTTGATTTAAGTCTTTGCTGCACAAACCAGCTAACAGCAAAAACTCCTATTATTAATATCCAATACATAGTTACTTAGCAATTTACAAAAAGCATTCCATTTTTATTTGGCACATTTGATGATCAATACGGTAAAAGCGATTAATGCCATAAAAATCGAAATTTTATTAATTCCGTGCATCATTTTCAAATATGAATTACCTTCTCTTGTCGACTTTTTAAAGGTCAAATAAGCCCATATTTTCTTAAATACTTCCATTTTGTTTTTCGAATTTTAAATCCAACCCTATATCTTTTCTAAACACTTTATTGTCAAAATAGATTTGATCCGTAATAGCATATGAAGAAGCTAATGCCTCATCTATGTCAGAGCCAAAAGCAGTCGCCGCCAGTACCCTGCCGCCTGAAGTAACTAATTGCTCATCTACTTTCTTAGTACCCGCATGAAATAAAGTTTCCACTTCAGGTATTCTAATTTTTTTACCTTTCTCATAAGCCTCTGGATATCCACCTGAAACAGAAAAAACAGTAGTGCAGAATCCCGCTTTCACTTTTGCAGCTCTACTGTCCAATGTGCCTTGTCTTGCTTGCTGAATCATTGCTGAAAGTGATTCGTTCAATCTAGGTATCACAACTTCAGTCTCTGGATCTCCCATTCTGACATTATACTCTATAACTTTCGGATTGCCTTTAACCCTAATTAGCCCAAAGAAGACAAATCCTCTATAATTCAAATTGTCTTTCTTAAATCCATTTATAGTTGGTATAACTACTTGATTTAAAGTCTTTTCTCTTAATTTATCGTCAAAAAACGGCACAGGGGAAACAGCTCCCATTCCACCTGTATTTAATCCAGTATCTCCTTCTCCTATGCGTTTATAGTCTTTGGCTTCTGGCAGTAAAACATAATGCTCTCCGTCTGTTAGGGCAAAGACCGAAAACTCTATACCATCTAAAAATTCTTCTATTACTACTGAAGACGAAGCCGAGCCAAACTTTGCATCTATCAGCATCTCTTTTAGGGCTTGCTTGGCCTCATGCAGATTGTCAATAATTAGCACACCTTTACCAGCTGCTAAACCATCGGCTTTTAAAACATATGGAGCTTCTAAAGTTTCCAAAAATCCATAAGCTTCTTCTAACTGATCAGCAGTAAATGATTTGTATGCAGCAGTTGGAATCTGATGTTTAATCATAAACTCTTTTGCAAAAGTCTTACTGCTCTCAAGCATACCGGCATGCTTGTCTGGTGAGAATACATAAATATCGCTACAGCTCTTGTCAGATTCCATAAAATCGCGTACACCATTGGCTATAGGGTCTTCTGAACCTGGGAGTAAGACGTCAATATTGTTCTCAATACAGAAGTCTTTAATTGCTTTGAAGTCTGACAATGACAAATTAACATTTGTACCACAGCTATCGGTCCCTCCGTTTCCAGGAGCAATAAAGACATTTTCTTTGCCAATTTCAGATGCAAATTTCCAAGCTAGAGTATGTTCCCGTCCCCCTGATCCTAATATCAAAATTCTCATAGTTCTATATAAGCGTTCAAAGATAATTATGGTTACATTTGAACCACTTTATTTTTTGATAATTTATGAACTTAAAAACTATTTTAATGCTAGTTCTTATTGGATCAATAGGAATGGGCTATGGATGCAAAGACAAAGAAGACGGTGTGGATGGACCAAATACATCTACTGGTAAACTTACTGATTCACAAAAAGCTAATCTCTACGATGTAGTTTGGTATTCTCAAGCACAAGGAGGAGGTATAGACCTTGAATTTCTGAGCGATGGAACTTATAGACAAGCTAAATCTTTAGAAGGAACTTGGTTGTGGAGAAATAATGGCGATACTATGGCTGTTGTGGACTACAACAATAAAAAATACAATTACGTTTTTGATGAAATTAGCAATACCACCATGAAATATAGAACTGATTTAGGTGGAAATGGATTTCAAACTCAATATACCTACTCAACTAGCAAATAGTTGGCACGGTTTTTCCCTCTTAGTATTTAAACTATAGCATGTTAAATTCATTTGTAAAAGGTATATCAAAGGTTTTTGGTAATAAGGCAGATCGCGACGTAAAGGAATTGTACCCCATTGTTGATGAAATCAATTCACATTATGTGAAATTAAGTTCATTGAGCAATGATGAACTTCGCGCTAAAACGGCAGAATTCAAACAAAGAGTCAATGACTATCTGTCAGATATTGACAGTCAAATAGCTACTTTAAAAGCAGAAATCAATGCCGCTGAACTGCACGAAATTCAGAAAAAGGAAGATGCATATGAACAAATTGATGAACTTGAGAAGCAGCGAGATGAGAAATTAGAAGAAATTTTAAATGAAATTCACCCCGAAGCTTTTGCTGTAGTTAAAGAAACTGCTAGACGCTTCACTGAGAATGACGAAGTAATAGCAACTGCAACGGATTACGATAGAGATTTAGCCGCAACTAAGGAGAATATAATCATTCAAGGAGCAGATGTTAAATACAAAACAAAATGGATGGCTGCTGGAGTTGAAGTTGAATGGAATATGGTTCATTATGATGTGCAGCTTATCGGTGGTAGCGTGCTCCACAAAGGTAAAATTGCCGAGATGGCAACTGGTGAAGGAAAAACTTTAGTATCTACCCTCCCAGCCTATTTAAATGCTTTAGGCCAAAGAGGTGTGCATATTGTTACTGTAAACGACTACCTTGCTCGAAGAGACTGTGAATGGAATGCGCCTATTTTCCAATTCCACGGATTAAAAGTTGACTGTATCGACTACTACCCTTCTCATTCTGAAGAAAGACGCAATGCCTATAAAGCCGATATAACTTTTGGTACTAATAATGAATTTGGTTTCGACTATCTGCGTGATAATATGGCGCATAGCCCTGAAGATCAAGTTCAACTTAAGCATCACTTCGCTATGATCGATGAGGTAGATTCTGTGCTTATCGATGATGCGCGAACTCCTTTAATTATATCCGGCCCAGTGCCTAAAGGCGATCAGCATGAATTCAATGATCTTAAGCCAAGAATTCAAAGATTAGTAGATGCACAAAAAAGATACTTAGCCACCGCTCTTACAGATGCTAAGAAATTAATAGCTGAAGGCAAAACCTCTGAAAAAGAAGGCGGCTTATTGTTGTATAGATGCTACCGTGGGTTTCCTAAGAACAAACCTTTAATTAAGTTCTTAGGTGAGCAAGGAAATAAGGCAATAATGACTAAAACTGAGAACTTCTATCTACAAGACCAGCAAAAGCAAATGCATATTGTAGATGAAGAACTCTACTTTACCATAGAAGAAAAGAACAATCAAATAGAATTAACAGATAAGGGAATTGAATTAATCACCGCAGACGGTGAAGATGAAAGTTTCTTTATCCTTCCAGATGTCGGTGCAGCCATTGCTGATCTTGAAAAACTCGATTTATCTGAAGAAGAAAAATTGAAGCGCAAAGACGAATTAATGCGCGACTTTTCCATCAAATCTGAACGAATCCACTCCATAAATCAACTCTTAAAGGCTTATGCCATGTTTGAGAAAGATGTGGAATACATCATTCAAGACGGTAAAATTAAAATCGTTGATGAGCAAACTGGACGTGTGATGGAAGGTAGAAGATACTCGGATGGCTTACATCAAGCCATTGAAGCCAAGGAAAATGTAAAGGTTGAAGCCGCAACTCAAACATTTGCTACTATCACTTTGCAGAACTTCTTTAGAATGTATCACAAGCTCTCTGGGATGACCGGAACTGCTGAAACTGAAGCTGGAGAATTCTGGGAAATTTATAAATTGGATGTTGTAGTTATACCGACGAATAAACCCATTATTCGGGATGACAGAGAAGATCTGGTTTATAAAACAGTTCGAGAAAAATTCAATGCAGTAAGTGAAGAAGTGTTAAGACTGCAGAAAGAAGGCCGACCTATACTGGTTGGTACTACCTCTGTTGAAGTCTCTGAACTTCTTAGCCGTATGCTAAGTATGAAAAAAATTAAGCACAATGTGCTGAATGCTAAGCAACACCAGAGAGAAGCGGATATTGTAGCTGAAGCTGGACAAGCAGGCGCTGTTACCATTGCAACCAATATGGCAGGTAGAGGTACAGATATTAAACTTGGCAAAGGTGTAATCGATTCTGGTGGATTAGCTATCATAGGTACTGAACGCCATGAAAGTAGACGTGTAGATAGACAGTTGAGAGGTAGAGCTGGTCGACAAGGAGATCCTGGATCATCACAATTCTTTGTGTCGCTAGAAGATAACTTAATGCGACTTTTTGGCTCAGACAGAGTAACGCGTATTATGGATCGCTTTGGATATGACGAAGGTGAAGTAATACAACACTCCATGATTTCTAAAACCATAGAGAGATCTCAAAAGAAAGTAGAACAAAACAACTTTGGAATAAGAAAACGTCTATTGGAATATGATGACGTAATGAATAAGCAGAGGGTTGTAATCTACTCTCGACGTAAAAATGCATTATACGGTGAGCGCCTGTCTGTAGATATCAATAACGCCCTGTACGATTGGATAGAAGACAATGTTACACTCTATAAAGAAAGCTCGGATTTTGAAGGCTTTAACCTAGAAACACTTAGACATTTGGCTTTTGAAACTGAGCTAAGTGAGCAACAATTCCTAGATACCAACACAGGCGAGCTAGTTCAACAAATTTTTGATGAAGCATTAGACGCCTATGCGCGTAAAACCAATGCAATATCAACTAGAGCACTTGAAGTTTTTAAGAATATTCACAGAGAACGCGGAGACGATGTCAAAAACATTCTTGTTCCTTTCTCAGATGGAAAGAAAGGTATTAATGTAAGTGTCAATCTTCAGAAGGCTCTTGAAACTAATGGAGCTGAGATCACTAATGCATTTGAACGATTTGTTGCTTTAGCAGCTATAGACGATCATTGGAAGGAGCATTTGAGAGAACTTGACGATCTTAAGCAAACCGCTAATAATGCTTCGTACGAGCAAAAAGATCCACTCTTGATTTATAAATTGGAATCCTTTAATCTATTCCAAACTATGATCAATGAACTAAACAGTGAAATTATTTCGTTACTGTTTAAAAGCAATATACCTGCTCAAACTTCAAACGATATGCGAGAGGCTAAAGAGCGTAAACGCGCAGATTTAAGTAAGATGCGCACCAGCCGTGCAAGCGAAGCAATCGTTGATCAAAGACAAACACAGTCTGCACAACAATCTGAGCCTCAAGAGGTAAAGGTTCCTGTGAAAAGTGAGAAAAAGGTAGGAAGAAATGACCCATGCCCTTGTGGTAGCGGAAAAAAATATAAAAAGTGCCATGGAAAAGATGCTTAAATCGGGTTTTATTCTAGCCCTTCTGCTATGCAGTCAGTTCATTCTAGCTCAGTCAAATGTTGAACTCAATGTTGATGAGAGAATTAATCAAGAATTGAGAATGAAGAACGCTCAAATCGATACTACGAAAATGCCTGGTTTTAGAATACAGATATTTTTTGGTAGCGATATGCGGTCGGCTCAAGCAGCTATGGGCTCTTTTCAGGCTAGATTTCCGGAATATGCTTCTCAGGTTTACCAATTATACCAACAACCAAGTTGGAAAGTGCGTGTTGGGAATTTTTACAGAGAGATTGAAGCACAAGAATTACTTGCTGCCTTACGCGATTATTTTCCCGATGCTTTTGTTGTTAAAGACGACATAGAACTTCCTCCTCTGCAGCATTAATATTGCTAACATTCTTCCCCAATCTATACGGATTGCGTTAAAACATTTAAAATTGCAGTTAGCATTCTTATGAAACTGAATATCACAAATGAATATGATAGGCTTGAGGCGGTTATAGTAGGTACTGCAGACAGTTGCGGCGGAAGGCCACATTTGGAGGAAACATATGACCCTAAATCACGCGAACATCTGCGCAAAGGAGTGTATCCATACGATAGTGATATGATGCTGGAAATGCAGTACCTGGTGGATGTGCTTGAAAAATATAATGTTGAAGTTCTTAGACCAACAAGTATTCCAGATCTAAATCAGATATTTTCAAGAGACTTGTGCTTTGTGATTGAAGACAAATTGCTCATTCCTGAAATCATTCGTGAACGTGAAGATGAACAAAAAGGTTTGCAATCCTGTATTTCTACTATTCCACAGGAGAAAATCCTTAGGGCGCCAGCTGGCGTAAGAATTGAAGGTGGCGATGTTATAGTGCACGACAATTACATCTTAGTTGGTTATGCCAATGAAGAAGACTTTTACACGTATAAAACCGCGCGCACCAATGAGGCTGGTCTTCAGTTCTTAAAAGATCAGTTTCCAAATAAAGAAGTTATTGGTTTCGAATTAAATAAGTCTGATTATGAACCCAGAGAAAATGCACTTCATCTAGACTGCTGTTTCCAACCTTTGGGACTTGGACACGCTCTTATTTTTGAAGATGGTTTTATGCATCCCAAGGCAATTGGCATTTTAAAAGATATATTTAAGGATAAATTAATCAAAATTGATAGACAAGAGATGTACCTTATGGGTTGCAATGTCTTTTCCATAAATAGAGATGTGATTATAAGTGAAAGAGGCTTTGTTAGAATTAATGAAAAACTAACTTCTTTGGGATATAAGGTGGAAGAAATTCCCTATTACCAAATTTCTAAATTAGAGGGTTTACTCAGATGTTCCACTTTACCCCTGCGTAGATCTAATGCCTAATACTATACCATCAGCTGTTGCCATGGTTAGACCAGCGGCATTTGGATTTAATCCGGAAACTGCAGCGAGTAATGCATTTCAAAACAGATTGAGCAGCTTTAGTTCTGAGCAGATTCAGGACATAGCTTTAATCGAATTTAATGCCATGGTTGAAACGCTAAAAAATGCAGGCATTGAAGTTCTAGTTTTCAATGATAGAGTTGAAGACAATACACCAGATTCAATTTTCCCAAATAATTGGTTTAGCAGCTTCACGAATGAGATTATTCTTTATAGCATGTTCTCTAAAAATAGAGGGCGTGAGCGCAAAGACTCTATTATTACTTCATTAGCGACTAAGCTAGATAAAAAGGTAAATAAAGACCTATTGGATTTAGAAGATCAAGAATTAATACTCGAAGGAACTGGAAGCTTGGTTTGTGACTACCGCTCTAAAACAGCATTCGCTGCATTATCACCTAGAACAACGAATGAAGCCCTTGATAAATTTGAATCTATAACATCATATTCCACATGCCGGTTCAGAGCCAATGGTCCTGATGGCAATGAAATTTACCACACAAATGTGATGATGTGTATTGCAGATGAATTTGCTGTTATAGGTCTCGACACCATAATTCCTGAGGACAAACCCCTAGTAATAAACACTTTGAAAAAACTGGGAAAAGAGATTATTCCTTTGAGCAATTCACAGGTTTTCGATCACTTTGCTGGGAATATGTTGCAATTGAGGAATGCTGGCGGACAAAAATTTCTTGTAATGTCTGCAGAAGCAAAGCGTTCGTTGAAGGATGATCAAATTGAATTAATTACGAAGAAGTACAATCATCAAATATTGGCACCAGCTATCCATATGATAGAAAAAATTGGAGGAGGGAGTGCGCGATGTATGATGGCAGAATTATTTTACAACTATGAGTAGACAAGTAAACACTATCCTTTCTCCTTCACTATTTTCACAAATTGAAGATATAGAATCTAAAATTGTTGTTGTTATTGATGTATTAAGAGCTACCTCAACTATTGCCACTATTTTAGCAAATGGAGCCAATTCGGTACAAGCTGTAGCAAATGAAGCTGAGGCCAAAGCTTTTCAAGCAAAAGGATATTTGGTTGGTGGTGAACGAGGAGGTAAAACTATAGAAGGTTTTGATTTCGGCAACTCCCCTTTCCATTATCAAACTGAGCAGGTACTAAATAAAGATGTAATTCTAACTACCACTAATGGTACTAAATGTATTGAAATGGCAAGCAAAGCCAAACACCTCATTATTGGATCGTTCCTAAATCTCGAACGCGTTTGTTATTTCTTGGATGAGCAAGAGGAGGACATCGTACTATTCTGTGCTGGTTGGAAGGATAAAGTTAATATGGAGGATAGCTTATTTGCAGGTGCCATTTGTCATGAACTCCTGGAAGATTATAAGTTCGATGATGCATCTCTAATAGCGCAATCTGCTTATTCATTAGCTAAACACGATTTGTATAGACATCTTCAACAAAGCAGCCATTTTGCACGCTTATCTAAGCACGGTGTTGACAAAGACATTGAATACTGTTGCCTTATCGATGAATTAGGTGTTTTACCAATTCTCAAAGATGGTAAATTGATTATTCACGAAGAAGTGTCAGTTTAATAACACACTTAAAGCAGTTTTCCTTTTTATTTTGAAGCGGACTATTTGCCGCATAAATTTGAGATGTGAAGATAAAGTTCTTAATACTCTCTATATGCTTGGCATTTAACTGTTCTCTGCTTGCTCAGAACAATTTATTGCTAGGTCCTGAGTACAACTATTACCCTGCCGGACATATTATTGGGATTCAATTAGAAAAGCCAATTGCACAAACAGTTCACAGTTTTAATGCAAGACTAGCTGCAAATATTACCAAACGTAAAGATTTTAGTGGTCTTAATGATAACGAAGAAGGCTGGGGCTTTGGCGGCTCATTAGGTTACCGATTTTACCCTTTAAAAGAGTGCTCTGGGATATACTTAGGCCTAAGAGCCGATTTATGGAGTATGAGCATTCAATGGATGGATAGCTCAGAGGCCATAAGTAGTGGTGAAACAAAGATATTAGTTGTTCAGCCAACCTTTGAGCTAGGTTATTTGTTCCATTTGGGTGAACACTGGGAGCTAGGTACTGCCTTTGTCAATGGTTTTGAAATTAATACTATCAGCAAAGGCGCAGATGTTGGTGAAGGATGGATTACATTATGGCAATTAAGAATTTCACGACGTATTTATTTATAAACTTTTGAATCAAGAATTTAAACATGCATTGGTCCACCTAAGAGTGCATTTTTCATTCTTGTTGTTGCCTGTCTACCTATTCGCTTTCTCTCAAAGCAGTGATTATAGTCTTGAGAATGCTATTTGGATATTCATCATTCTGCATTTATTGGTTTATCCAGCTAGCAATGCTTATAATAGTTATAACGATAGAGACAGCGGTAGCATTGGCGGTTTAGTAAGCCCCCCTCCTTCTAATCCCACCGTACTTCATCTAGCTAATACTCTTGATTCAATTGCTTTAATATTATCAGTGGTTTTCATCAATTTTACTTTTGGATTATTAGTATTCCTATATATCGCAGCATCTAGGGTTTACAGCTATCGTGCTATAAGAATTAAGAAATACCCAATCATGGGATTTCTTACTGTGGTAATTTTCCAAGGAGGATTTACTTTTCTAATTTGTTTATATGGCTTAACACAAACGATAAGCTCAATTCACTGGATAGCTGCAATAGCTGCAAGTTTTCAGATTGCTGCTGTTTACCCAATTTCACAAATTTATCAACATGAAAGTGATAGAAATGACGGTGTAAATACTCTGAGCGCTAGCTTAGGCTATAATGGAACTTTTCTTTTTTCTGCAGCTTGTTTCTTAATTGCTACTATCTGCTATTTCTTCTACTTCAGCACTAGTCCAAATCTTTTCTATCTGCTATTAATAGTGCAATTACCATTGGTGCTTGCATTTGCAATATGGTTCCTTAAAGTCTATAAATCCAAAACTGCTGCAAACTTTAAAAACACCATGCGGTTTAATGTTCTTGCATCTATTACGTTTAATCTGTATTACACCATACTAATCATTTTATCTTGAGTATAATTAGCCAGATCACAACCGCAGTCCCTAAACATTCACTCAGTCAAGAAGAGTTCACAAACTACTACAGTTCTCTCAGTGAGGACGACAGTGTCAAGCGCAAGATTAGAATTCTTGGAGCTAAGAGCGGGATAGTTAAAAGGCATTGTGTTGAACCCAGGCTAAGCAAACTTTTAAAACTGAATATTGCTGAGAAAATGAGCCTATATCAAAACTCTGCTAGAGAATTAGCAAAGGAAGCTGTGGGCAAACTGGATGAAGTGCAAAACAATGCAGAACTTATAACGGATATAATCATTGTCAGCTGCACAGGAATGCAAGCCCCAGGATTGGAGTTTGATTTAATCAGTGAATTCAAGTTGAATACGACAATTCGCAGGTATAATATCAATTTCATGGGCTGCTATGCTGCAATTACAGCAATACGATTGGCTGATGAGATTTGTAAAAGTCCAAATCGCAAAGTGCTAATACTCAGTATTGAGCTTTGTACACTGCACTTTAGGCAAGACTTTCACTCAGATTATTTAATGTCCAACTCGCTCTTCGCCGATGGCGCAGCAGCTTTAATAGTCAGTTCTAGTGCCGATAAAGGTCTTGAAATTCTTGATTTTGAATCTAGAGTGATTCCTGAATCTAAAAACGAAATGAGCTGGAAAATATCACCGGATGGTTTCTTGATGACATTGAGCAATGAAATACCTCATTTCATTAAATCTCTTTTTGCTCACGAAAGCCTTTTTAATAAAAACCTGAGTGATCTCAATTGGGTGATACATCCTGGAGGTCGCCAAATTTTGGATGCCATTCAAGATGAACTACAACTCGATATTGAGCAGTTAGAGTCTTCAAGACATATACTCAAGAACTTTGGTAATATGTCTTCTACAACCGTATTGTTTATTCTGCAAAATCAACTTTTAAATCAAAATAAACGTTTAAACAAAGAAACAGTAGTCTGCGCTTTTGGTCCCGGTCTAACCTTTGAAAGTATGCTTGTCTATGAAATTTAAGCAGAGGTCATACCAAAAAGAGCTCATTGATGGCAATCCTTCTTTTGCTGATTTAAAGGTCAACTTGGATGAATTACACACCATCAATAAATTCTTAGGTGGATATTCCATTAGTTTAAATGCGCTAGAAAAAGTTAAACTGAAGCAAGACATTCATCTACTAGATATAGGCTCCGGAGGAGGTCATTTGGTAAAATATCTATACCTCAGGATGTCCAACTCAAGATCGAATAACAGTTTTCAGGGATTAGATATTAAGCCTGATTGTATACAATATGCTGAAGAGCTTTGCAAAGATGAAAATATTAGCTTTCATCTCGCTGACTATAAAAAGTCAATTGATATAGAAAATATCAATGTCATTCACGCTTGCTTATTCTTTCACCATTTACTAGAAGATGAAATTATCAGCTTTATCAAGTCCTGTATTAATTCAAATAAAACCCTTATTATTAATGACTTAGAGCGTAATCCCCTAGCCTATTACAGCATAAAACTATTGAGTAAATTATTCTCAAATTCGCATTTAGTAAAACATGATGCACCATTATCTGTACTTAGAGGTTTTAAGCGAAAAGAATGGCAAGCGATACTAACGCAAGCAGCTGCTAAGGATTACAGCATAAAGAATAAATGGGCATTCCGACATCAAATTATTATTTATGGATAGATATGATGTAGGTATTATAGGTGCAGGAATTGCAGGTTCATGTCTTGCAATAAGCTTGGCAAAGGCCGGTTTCAAAGTATTAATCGCTGAGCAGCACGAATACCCTAAGCACAAAGTTTGTGGCGAATTTGTTTCCTCTGAGTCTTATGATTTCCTATGCTCTTTGGGTCTCAGACTAGATGAATGGGATTTACCTAGAATTAATCAGCTTGAATTAACTTCTGAATTGGGTTGCACTGTCAAAACCCCAATGGACATGGGAGGCTTTGGTATCAGTAGATATAAGCTAGATTATGAATTGTCATTGCTATTTGCAGAGTATCAAATAGATTTTCTGCCAAATACTAAAGTAGTTGATGCTAAAAAGCATCTAATTCAAACCACAGACTTTTCCTATCCCTGCGATTTGGTTATTGCTGCACACGGAAAATACAAGGCAAAATTTAAGAATCACCCAACTTCAGCAGATAAAACGAACTATATAGCTGTTAAATATCACATCAAAAGTGAACAGCCGGCAAATCAAATAGCACTTCATAGTTTTAAGGGGGGATACTGTGGCATCAGTAAAGTAGAAAACAATAAATATTGCCTTTGCTATCTCATTGATTCTAAGTATTTAAAACACTATTCAAATTCTATATCAGATATGGAAAATGCTCATTTGTTTAAGAATTTAAAGATTAATGAAATCTTTGAGCAGTCAGAATTTCTCTGGGACAAACCGCTAGTCATAAGTAATGTTCAGTTCGGTTTAAAGCAATTATATGACGAGCAATTCATCTACTTGGGTGATGCTGCTAGTAGTATTAGTCCACTATCTGGCAATGGAATGAGTATAGCTGCAGCAAGCGCACAGCTATTGTCGAGTTTAATCATCAATAAAGAAAACGATTTACACAAGGTGTACGCACAGCTATGGCGCAAACAGTTTAACTCTCGAGTCAATAAAGCTAAAATTCTCAACTACATCATGCTTAACCCAAGCATTCACCACAGAGTTCTACAAATTATGAATGCTAATTCTTACTTACTTAAATCAGTAATTAATTCTATGCAGGGAGAAAAAATTCAAATAGTGTAAGGAAACTGAACACACTACGTACAATACTAGGTAGATCACATGAGGCCCTTATTTTATTGTTTTTCACTTCTGTTATTGCTTTCAATTTACTTGCCTGCCTCAGGGCAAGAACAAGATAGTAAACGCAATTCTTATCAGGTACTACCAAGTGGATTCTACACTCCAGAAACAAATATAGGTTTGGGAATAATTGGATTGTACTATCACAATCCGGGAGACAGTCTCACTCGACAATCCAATGCTCAACTCTATTTCGATTTTACACTGAACAATCAATTTTTATTTCAGGGCGATGCAAATTGGTACAGTCCTGGAAATAAGTATTATCTCAAATGGTCTCATGATATATCTAGATTTCCAGAGATTTTTCATGGAATTGGCAATGAAACAGAAGTAAGCGACGCTTGTCACATTGATTTCAAGCTGCTCAACTTCTCTTTAAAGGCTTTTAGAAAGCTAAAAAAGAACACATATGTTGGGGTGATTGCTGAGCATCAAACCCTAAATGATGTGATGAAAGAAAGCCATGGCGTTGCACCCCCAGTGCTTATGGACTATTCATACAGCGGGCTTGGATTTGAGTTTTTAGTGGATCAACGAGATTTTATACTAAATCCACAGAAGGGTAAGTACATTGAACTAGGACTTGAACATTTTCACAATTACAGCGGTATGCCCGGATTTTATAAGGCTGTAGCTGATTTGAGATGGTATCACACTATCAAATCAAAGTGGGTCATAAATACTAATGTATACGCTATTCAATGCTTTGGCGATGTTCCCTTCAGGATGATGCCTTCTATTGGAGGTCCGCGCTTACTAAGAGGCTTTTATTATGGTCGATTTAGAGATAAGAATTTAACATTGACTCAGGCTGAACTGAGACGAGATTTATTTTGGCGCATTGGAGCTGCAGTTTTTGGCGGATTTGGTCAAGTATACCCTGACTTCCAATCCTTTAACATGAACTCCTTTCATTACAACTATGGTGCGGGAATACGATTTAGATTGCATGAAGACTCAAGAGCGAATGTTCGATTGGATTATGGACGCACTAAGGACAGTCACGGAATTTACATAGTATTTGGAGAAGCATTTTAAACTTAAAAAAAATGAAATATATAATCACTTTATTAATCATCAGCTGTATTGGCAGTTCCTCTATAGCTCAAAATTCTTTTAAAGAGAATCACAATTTTGATTTAGCTCTTTCGGTGGGATCATCGGAATTCAATGGATCATTAGCATGGAATCAAACTCATGGAATATTTAAAGACGGAAAATTTAAACTCGGCTATGGCTTGAGATTTAATGCGTATAGTGGGTCTAATAAAGACTACACAACTGCGCCTGCAGAGCTTACATCAAACACTACTGGTCCAGGCGTGTTCTTTTCAGAAACGTTCTATGAAAACATAGACACCTTTAGAGTGGCTAGTGCCCAGCATAACTCATTAAACGCTGCTATCTATATAGAGTATGATTTCAATGAAAAGTGGGGCTTAGGATTTAATATAGATGCCATTGGTATAGGATTTGGAAGTACTGTAGATGGAACAATGATTTCATCTTTTTCAACACCAAACGACAATTTAACTCAAGAGGCTAAACCCACTTCATTCAATCTCTTGCTGATTAGTGATAACGACATTGGAATGCTAAATAGTGAATTGTACGCCAAATATCAGCACACAGAAAAGCTGGGCTTCCGTTTGGGTTTCAATTTTGAATTCACTGAATATACTACTAGTAATACAATTCCATACAACTTTGATAATGACCGTTTTAGATATAAATCTTTAATGGGCATGATTGCGATAAATTATAAACCATTTAAATAATATATATGAAAAATACAGCTTTAACATTGCTTCTGATTATAAGTGCAGGATTTGCATCTAGTTTAACCTGGTCTCCAACAACTGCTAGCGTAATATTTTACATTAAAAACGCAGGTATCACGGTAGATGGATCTTTTAGCGGTTTGGCCGCTTCTGTAGACTTCGATCCAAACGACTTGGCAAACTCTAAAATCACTGCATCCGTGAAAGTAAATACCATTAAAACAGGTATTGATCTAAGAGACAAGCATTTGAAAGGCAAAGACTACTTTAATGAAAGTGAATTTCCTCTAATTAAAATGACTTCTGTTTCCTTCAGTAAATCAACAGGAAACAATTATATCGGTAAGTTTAAATTAACAATTCGAGATGTTAGCAAAACTATTGATGTACCCTTTACTTTCACAGAGAGTGGCGATAAGGGAACATTTAAAGGCGAAATTGAATTGGATCGCAGGGACTATAATGTTGGAGGCAATAGCTTTACTATGGGTGATGATGTAAAAGTTAAAATCACCTTAAACACCACTAAATCTTAATAATTAAATTCTAAATGCTTGAGTTTAGATGTTTTGATTTACACTGCTTTGAAGCAGATTGATGACATCAGTAGAAGGTACCCATAGAGATATTGCTATTCTTTGAGCGGCTTGTTTCTCACCAAGTCCCCTTGTAGCAACGTGTATTCCAAAAACTTTGCCATCAACTGTATACCCTGGACAACCGCTTGATCCTCCGTACATAAGTGAATCCGTTTCGTAAAAATCGAGCACTCTATTATCGCTTATTAGTCTTTTTTCGTATGCTGAAATATAAGCAGCCTGAAACCTCTCAACAGCATGATAGTTTATTCCGGTCTGACTGACTTTTGTGCTTGCTAGTGGAAATCCGAGTGACCCTACACTAGTACCAGAAGCAAGGCGATCTGTGTGTAAATCCAAAGCCTTTATGCCCGCACTATGCTCAAGTTTTATTAAAGCGATATCGCGATCCAAATCCTCTGCAATTAAGTGTGCATTTTGCATGGGATTACCCAAATCAGGTGATCTTATTACTTCTATCTTTTGATGGAGGCCTTTAGTTTTATCGCCATTTATATGAAGAACATGAGCAGCAGTTGCACAAATGCCCGGATAAACCATAAAGGCAGTGCCATTGCTGTGGCTCAGCTCATTTGGACCTATACTCGTCTGACAAAGCAGGCCGTATAGTGATTCTCTAATTATAGGATTTACTTTACTGAACATGAGTTAAATCATTGCCCTATAGGTTTTGATCAGTAGGGCTCCTAAGTTTTTATGAGGCGGAATGTAATCATTAAACCTTCGATCTGCCGTATTTCCAGAGCCTAAAGCTCTATCAACTTGTTTCCATAATGATTCCCAAACTACATCCTCTCCCATTCGAATTGTTTCATTTAACCTATAGCATAGTTCATTGTTCACCCACATAGTTCCTATTTGCTTAGATGATATTATTTGAGCATCCGGAGAATAGTTAAGAACCTGATTAATATTGTTATATCCCCCACAAGACCCAAGAAACACTATTTCAGCATTGGGGGTTAAAGACTCTATAGCAGTATTGGTAAAATAGGAATGCCCTCTGTGAACTACCACATCTGGCCAGCGTTTTATCTCTGCAAAATAATCACTGATAGCCCGCTGTCCTCTATATTCCGTTTCAGGTTTATTGGCATAAATTTCTACCTTCTTACCAGTAACAGATTTAATTACTATATACAAACCCTTATCATAGATTCTCCAGTTTATACTCCTAAAACGCTCTAAAAACGTATTATAGGATGCTTTTCCATCTGGATCATCAAAGAAGAAATGCTGTTGTATATTTTTTCCGTCTTTAAAAATTCTATTTATTGGTAAAGTGGTAAGATTTACTCTGTATGATTCGTACTTGCTCATATCAAAATCCTGACCGTCTCCTAGCTTTAATATGCTGATTAATAAGCCATAAAGCTTTTCAGCTGCAGGATTACTATACCTAATTTTTTGATAATATCTCAGAATACTCTCTTCAAGTAACATTCTGTTTTCTTCTTTGTCGATACTGCCATACGTATCGGCAATAGCCACCGCACTTTTTAAGTTGTCACCGGAACTCTCTAAGCCCTCCACCAATCGCTTAAAAAGCATTTGCTTTTCAAAATCGCTCATTTTGGCAAGAAAATCCGATAAAACATTGTATCCAGCACACATCTTAATGAAGGTCCTGAATTGGTTAAATTCTAGTTCGTGCAAAAAACCATAGCTGCTCTCCTCTTCCATTTTTCGCATCATTCTATCAAACATGCCTAAAAATGTGGAGGTAAATATCTCATCTTCACTGTATACCATGAGAGTATACATTTCATAGGCATTGTATTTATTAATTGAAGCAAATCTTCTGGCGTCTGATTCATTGTGCAATTCATTGGTAACTCTAACGCGCTTTAGGCATTGTATAGTAAGTGCTTCATCCACAGAATGCACACCAATGAGCTTTTCACTAGTTCTCATTTTCAAGAGGTAATCAAATAAGAGATTATCATCCTGAGAAATTTCATGAGCCTTGCTAATAGAAATTTTCCCTTTGTGTACGTCGTTAAGCAGTATTGCTGAGCGTGAGGCCGAGCTCTGCGCATTTACAATGCGATAGAGCGTCATCACAACTGGATCTGTGCTGAGTTTAACTTTTTTCTGTATAGCATTACTGCTGTAGAGATAGGTACGAACTTTCATGGGTGCGTGATATACCACTGCATTCAGCACCAACTCATTCAAGGGTCGTTTATTGTATTCTTTATAGTGAAGTAGAAGTTCTGCAGGTTCTTGAGATGCAGCGTAAACCAAGAATGGTTCTGCCACAGGCCTATCTGCGTAAAAAGGAATTAAATTTAGAGAACTATATACATTGCTCTTTAGTATGTCTTCCAGTTTTTTGTCGTCTCGCGTGGTTTGTACCTTCCTTATGATGCTAAAAATAGAACCGAATCGAGTGTAAAAATGGACATTCTTCTCTTCAACATCTCTCAAAATATCTAGCATTTGTTGAAGTTGTTTGATTTTTTGATGCGATTGCAGTGTGCTATTGATGATACGTTCGATGATTTTATTGCAAGTGCTTATATAGACTTCTGTTGCCTGGGCAGTTTGCACTTCCGATTTAAGACTTACCGTTTGGTCTTCAATTCCATCAAATCTGTCAATT
>CBDUMX010000013.1:0-20948 GCA_965368435.1 uncultured bacterium | reverse complement strand
CCTATCACCAGTGACTCTATAGTGAGCCAAGGTAGCAATCACGGGAAAAACTGGATGTTTAGAGCGAAAAAATTCGCGCCTAACTATTCAGGATTTACTGGTAAAACACTTACAGCAACTATTCCTCTAGAGAAAAACCCTTGGGACTCAGATTGCTTTGAAGTTAAACAAGACACTTCAACAGTTTCTATTAATCCTGTAGTCATCGGTCCTGGAATAAAACTTTATCCAAACCCAGCTCAAGACGTATTGACCATGCATACTGATTTGGCCATTAACCAAATAGTAATGATGGATTTTAGCGGCAGAACTGTTTTTAAAATCTCAGATCTAAATACCTCTGAACACAGTATTAGTATAAGTGATTTACCGATGGGTATGTACATTGTAAAACTGCAGGTAAACAATCAATGGTATAATCAAAAAGTAACGATACAACACTAATGCTTATACTGGCCTTACTCTACAGTATAACTGTAATTAGGAGACAAAAACTGACTAAATAATCAGGGAACTATAGTGGCTGTAATAGTGCCGCTTTGACTTGAGTGTTGAGAAATATAAGTCATAGTAATATTGTCAGAGCTTCCATCTATTTCTAAGGTGTCGTTATTGGGAATTGCAGTTCCACTAATCTTTACAGGAATATAGTACTCTCCATAAATATCTCTAATACTCCCAAATTCTGAAAGCGATAATGCAAACTGATTGGCATTTTGGCCGCCTATGAAAAATTCTTGGTCGGCTGTAGTCGACAAGCTATAGGAAAATTTGAGGCTATCAAACTCTAAAGGCTCAGATGTACTTAGATTATTTTCGGTAATCATAACCGCGAAATTGTCGTAATGATTAATTGAATCTGCATTGATGGTATTTTGATCTGCGTAGGCTCGTACGCTGAAATTATCTAAATAGCCAAATTCTAACTTCAAGCTTGGTGTTCTTGTTTTACTTGGAGTATCAGGTTCTTCTTCTTTGTCCTTGCAAGAAGTCACCACAAGGCATAAGCTCATTAAAATTAGGAAAAGATTTTTCATATTGATTTCAATGATATAGAAATTTCAGCCAAGATTCAAACTATGCGGCTTCCACTGAACGAATAAATTCACTGGGTGTCATGCCAACATACTCTTTAAATGCCAAATTAAATGTCGATTTAGACTTAAAACCAGCCTCCCTTGAAATGGCTTTAATTGTGTATTTCTTATACTGCTGAGATTGCAACAATTTTACCGCGTGAACGATTCTCAATTCGTTTAAATAAATAGTGAAAGGTTTCTTTTTAACTACATTGAGTACTTTGGACAAATACGTTTTATTGGTATGAATAAAATCGGCAACATCATTAATGCTTGTATTCTCATTTAAGAAACCCTCTTGCTCTTCGAACTTTTTAAGTCCTTCTAGTATTTTAAGAACAATTTCATCAGTGAGCCCATCTACATTCCACTCTTTGTCGAGATGCACTTCTTCTATAACTGATTTTCCATATGAAGGATCAGATAACTTAGAAGAGTAGCTCTTGACGTATTCTGACATGAGCTTCGCTATTTTAGAATATAAACCTACAACTTTTCTGCGTTTAAAAATACCGTAAAAGAGCAATAAGAGGGCGATAAGAAAGATTGCTAAACTGATATAGATGTAGTTCCATCTCTCCGCCTTTCTGTTTTCATTCTGTGCTAAGACCTCCTTTTTATGATTCTCCTTTAGTTCGTTGATCGCTTCATCTTGCTTCAACTTTGCTATTGAATCTTGTAATCCAACATACTTCTTATATGATTGAAGGGAATGCCTGTACAAGCCTTTTAAGCGGAAAAACTCAGATTCTAGTTCAATGAGTTGTGCCTGTATTCTAATATCTTTAGAAACTCTGCTGAGTTCTGATAATAGGTCTAAAGTTTCCTCCAGTTTATTAATATTTCCAATTTCAATATCTATTTTACCTACTGAATAAAGTTTCTCGGATTGACTTAGGTAGTCGCTACCCTCATGTATCTCGGAATATTCACTCATTAACTGAGCCCGTTTTTGCTCATAAGCTGCTACTTCAGCTCGATCTGCAGTTGCAAGCATAGGCTTTGATTCTTGGGCAAATGCAGTACAGCAAAAAAATAGGTTGAAAAAGATGAATGTACTTAATTTAATAAAAGTCATGAAGCCAAATCCCAAATATTATACTCACACAAATAAAAGGTTTTTAATTATGCTATGTTAAATTTTTAGATGCTAAAGGTATATAAACAAGAAGAGCATCGCTATAAGCGATGCTCTCTCGTGTTATAAAATATAACGGTTAGGGCTACTTTTCCTAATCATAAGAAAAGGAAAAATAGAGTTCTTATTTAAGCTCTAATGAAAACCACATTTAAATAATTTATCTAACAACAAATTCGCTGCAGTCTTCACTACTTCATTGTCAAATTAAGGACCAAAGATTATAAGTAAAATCTGAGCTTGTTGCTTTAGATTTTTAAATAGCAAGTCAATAACTAACAAGCTGATTTTGAGCCTATTACTTTGTTAACAATTTGAATAGTTTAAATTTAAGTAACTAGTATTATCCATTGTCAGATTAATCACAGCCAATAATTAGAATTTTGCATCCAATTTCTAGACAAAAATCAGCTATTGAAGGAAGATTCTTGAGTGCAGAATACGCTAAAATTCCAATGCTGGTTTAACCAATATAGATTTTTCCTTCTCAACAATTACTGCTCCCGGTGCTGCCTTTTTTGGTTTTCTAACGAACTTCCTGTAGGTGTAAATTACTCTTGCTAGCTTTTCATTTTTTGACTTAGAATAGTAAGCTGCAATAGCCGCCACATTCTCTATGAGTAAATCGGAGGCTTGCTGATTTTTGTTTAGCCGGAGTATAACATGACTACCTCCTACTGATTTTGCGTGAAACCACAGGTCTTGTGGACTACTATGTGCTCTTAAAAGCTCATCATTATCCTTTGCTGACTTGCCTACCCTCACTTCATAACCATCAATATTGAAGCGTTTATAAGGGATTCGCTCTTTTGAACTGCCATCTGCAGTTTGCTTGAGATAGGGTTTTAAATCCCTCATTGTTTCCAAAGCTTTTAATTCTTGTAGCTCTTGTTCAGCCCGCTGCAAACTATTATTTAATTCTTCAAGACTGGAATTGAGATAAGTAGTTCTCAACTTTTCATTCTTGGCTTTTTTGTAGAATTTTTCTGCGACCTCCTGAACTGATTTTGCGGGATCGAGTTTAATCTCAATATCAGTAAGTCCATCAAAAGACTTAAGATGAATAATTTGCTGGCCTTTTTCCACTAAATGCATATTAGCCATTAACAGATCTGCTTTCTCTTTGAAACCAAGAGCCCGTTCAACCGCTTTTAAATTGGCCAAAACAGATTTTTTTCGCTTGTTCAAGAGCGCAATCTTTTGAATTTGCTTTGCTAATAAGCCTTTCTTTGCCGACTCAAAAGCATCCTTGGAAATAATTAAGCTGGAAATGTCTTGGACGGCATCAAGTATATTGTCGTAATGGGAAATGCAGTCTTTATTCCAATGGCATAATTCATACTTACCATGAGTCTTAATTCCCCAATTTAAAGTCTTGTGATTGTCTATAACTGATAGCCATAAAGGCAATTGATTTGATGACTTATCGTACTTTTCTTGTTCTAGCTCATCAATATCAGAATCTTTCAGCCAGTGATATTTTGACTGTGCTTCTTCTACAGTTCTAGGTGCTTCAATTGCTGAAGGCTGCAATCGTTGTTCTATAATCTTGGCGCTTTTTGGAAAATTAGCAATGTAGTTTTCTTCTGAATAAAGACTTAGCTGACTAAATCTTCCAAATAAGTAAAAGCACAATTTGAGATTAGGCTTGAAGTCGATGCAAAAAGCCCGGTCAAGAGGGTAAGCCCAGACCTTTTCAAGCTGAACATTTATCAATTCTGGAAATTGATTTAATCGGTTCTTTTTAGGCAATTTATCTATTTCAGGGAAATGAAAATAGCACCGCCCTTTATAAAAGCTGAGTTTTAATGCAGTGTCTGCATCAAAGAGTAAAAATAAATCTTCCCTACTAGTACTGAAGCACTGACGTAGAATTTTGCCTTCAAGTTTTTTATTGAGTTCTTTGGCTATGGCATCTATATGAAATACATCCCATTGCATTATGCATTTGATTGAACTGCATTAATATTCCCCATAGACATCGGTTAAGCATTCGCATCCATCTTCAGTGATGACTATGGTATGCTCAAATTGTGCGGAAAGTTTCCTATCTCTAGTTCTGGCTGTCCATCCATCACTTCTATCAATAATAGCTTCTGCTACTCCTTCATTGATCATTGGTTCTATAGTAAAGATCATGCCTGGACGCATGCGTTTGCCGGTATTCTTCTGAGCTATATGAGAAACTTCTGGTTCTTCGTGAAATTTGAGTCCAACACCATGACCGCAGAATTGCCACACCACACTATATCCTTTCTTATGTGCGTAGCGAGATATTTCATAGCCAATATTGCCAAATCTATTACCAGGATAGCATTGCTCCACTCCTTTTCTCAAACATTTTCTAGTTACCTCAATCAGTCGCTTCGCCTCTTCTGAAACCTCGCCTATAGTGTACATTTTACAGGTATCACCATAGTAGCCATTGAGTATGGTAGTAACATCGATATTCAAAATATCTCCATCTTTTAAAGTGTATTCATTGGGGACTCCATGACAAATCACTTCATTGGGTGAAGTACAGATTGCTCCTGTAAAGCCTTTATAGCCTAAAGTTGCCGCTTTAGCATTGTGCTTTGTGATGTATTCTAAAGCCTTGTCGTTAATGAACTTGGTTGTATTGCCAGCAACTACATATTGCTCTAAATACTTTAGTACACTCGCTGCTAATTGAGAACTCTTGCGAATTCCCTCTATTTGTTCTGCAGTTTTTATTTTTATGCCCATCTTTAAAGCTTGCAAAGGTAAGTCTGATCCATCGCAATTCCACTTCTGCAACAAGATCTCTTTTACTTTCTGTATTTGAGCTACAATTTTTACTATTTTTACATTCTATGGCATATGATTTATACCTGGCAGAACGCATCACTCAATACTTCGCTAAAAATAGAATTCAGACTGAAGAAAAAAAGATGATGGGTGGCTTGTGTTATATGGTCGACGACAAAATGTGTGTCGGTATTGTCAAAAATGAATTAATGGCCCGTATTGGTCCAGAAAAGTATGAAGAGAGCCTAAGTAAGGAGGGCTGTAGTGCGATGAATTTTACAGGACGTCCGATGAAGGGTTATGTTTTTGTTCAGGCTGAGGCTCTCGACAGCGACAGTGAACTACAGCATTGGTTAGATCTTGCGGTGGCGTTTAATCCCTTTGCCAAATCAAGTAAAAAGAAGAAGTCTTAGGCTTTTTGATCCTTAATAAAGGGGAGAGATTTTCTAAACTCATGTAATTCTGAAATATTCAGCGATAAATCTTGAGCTTCTTCTCCTGTAAATCGTATCAACTGTTCTCCATTTGCATTATAAACAGAAGAATGTCCCGGATACTGATGAGAATCTGGATCCACACCTACCCTATTAACACCTACTACAAACACTTGATTCTCAATTGCTCTAGCTTTCAGCAAGGCATCCCAATGTTTGATGCGCTGTACTGGCCAATTTGCAACATTTATCAATAGATCGTATTGACTTGTATTATAACTTAAATATGGAAACCTAAGATCATAACAAATGCTTAATCTGCACTTCACACCTTTAACTAGGATATCAGAAGATTTGCTGCCACTCTTAAAATTTGTAGCCTCTGCTGAGGGACTGAATAAATGCATTTTATCATATTGACCTATTATGCCTTTATCATCTATAGCTAGCATTCTATTGAAAATTGAGCCCTTTTCAGATATCATTATAGAACCAACTACAACTGCTGCTTTTTCAGCAGCCAGCTCCTGCATAAAACGAACTGTAGGTCCATCCATCTCTTCCGCTAAACGAATATCATCAACGCAAAAGCCGCTGGCAAATAGTTCGGGTAATACAATTAAATCTGTATTTATTGAATTTTTCAACAAGCTGCGGATCTTGCTGTAATTGCTATTCGGTTCTTTCCAAGCAATATCGTATTGAACCAAAGACAGATTTAAATTTGTCATCAGACAAAGATAGACGATTCGCACATTCTAATTATATTGCTTGCGAAATGAGAAAAATCACCCTTATCCTACTCTTCATTAGTGCTCTTGCTTATTCACAAAACTCAATTTTGTATGAAATAAGCGGCAATGGCAAAAGCCATAAAAGTTACCTATTTGGAACACTACACGTTCAGAACGAAGAAGCCTTCAATTTTAACGACAGTGTGTTTTGGGCCATAGACCAATGTAATCTTGCTGCCTTTGAATTAGACTTTGATCTCAAGCGCAATAATTTGGATATTGAAGAAGAGCGTGTCGAAGAGCTATTGAAGTATCTAGCGGAAGAGGTAGTACCTGCAATAATGGAGGCTATCCCCGCTGATAGTATGGCCAAAAAGATAATAAATAGCGTTGTTCCCATGTACAAATACATATTGAGCTCACAGTTTGACATGAGTGGAAAGAGGGCGGATGTTGTTGATCAATACTTACAGAATTACAGCAGAAGTGTGGGCAAAGAAATTTTGGGGATAGAAACCTTTAGCGAACAAATTAATGCCATTTTAGGTGATGATTTCACAGGTTTAAAAGAGGGAATACTTAAGATGTTCACCACAGAAGATTTTTTTGAAAATCTCATGGACTACCCTGGAAATGTTAATGATTTAGTAGAAGCCTACTCCAAGCTTGATTATGCTGGTATATGTAACCAAATAGCACAGGTAGGTGACTTAAGCAATCCCTTTGTAAGCTCATTCTACGGCAGAATATTTACAGATAGAAATGAACTTATGGCCAACAGAACCGAAAAGTTACTCGCTGAAGGACCTGTATTTATTGCCGTTGGATGTGGACACCTTTGTGGCTCAAACGGTCTAGTGCAGCAATATAGGGATATGGGTTATACTGTTAGGCCTATTGATTTGAGCGGTAAAAAGCAGGGCTTAAACTTAGACTGGGAGCGAAGAGAATTCAAAAACTTTTCCGTTGAATTGCCAAAAAATTCAGAGACCACTGAAGAAAGAGAAATTAACCGATATGGTTATAATACACCAATTAGTACAAACCAGCTATTCACTGGAGCTGGCAAGCTACAATTCAGCATCAAACAGTCATTGTCACGGGAAGAGTTAGACTTTGCTGAAGAAGAACTGAGTATTGAAACTGTAGAAGATATTGAATATGATGAAGAAATTCATTATGAAGATGTTACAGGTGATAGAGAGTATTTTTCAGATGATATGGATGATTACACTGTGGATGAGATTGAAGAACAAGCTGTATATCTGGATGAAGAAGGATATGAAGTGGTTACTGATCAGTATAAGAGGAAATATGAAATTAGTGAAGATTCCATTATTCTTTATGAAAAGGAATTCATTCCTGAGAGCGATGAATGGGTTACAACAAGAACAGCCTATGACGCAGAGGAATTCTATTCGAATGCAACAATTGAACTAAATGAGTATGAGGAAGAGGAGCAAGTTGAACTGGAGTACGTCGATGGATATCCAGGGGGAAATTATGAAGCTGAGGAGGATGACATGGAAATGGAAGAATACTACGAACCTAAAAAAAGGATGAATCCAAAAGACTATGTCACCGACGATATGAAGGTCTACTTTGAACGGGTTGCTGAAATAATGAAAGCCGAAATGAAGGATAAGGAAGAAGATTGGAAAAACAGTGCTATGAAAGACATGTTTGCTGTCAGCACCGACACTTTAGTAATTACTTTCTTAGGCGAAAAGCAAGAAGTGTATAGAAACACAACCGTGTTCAGCAACAGCATCTTTTTTACTTATGCCGCAGAAAATGGAATTAACTATGAATTCAATATTACTGGTGACCCTGCAGCTATTCGCTCTGAAGAGGTATTGAGATTTATAACTTCATTTAAACTAAAGCCATAAAAAAAGGCCCTTAACGGGCCTCTTATTTTATAGTTTTTGCATTTGTCGCTCTACAAATTTGCTGAGTTCTTCACCTTTTAAAAGGTTTTGTGAAAGTTTAGCTAAATCTACTGCAGTATGTATCAATTCTTCTGCTTTTGCTTTCTTCGCTGCAAGTATTTTAGTTGCTAATGGATGATTGGCGTTAATGCTCAGATTATACTTCTCAGGCATATTGCCAAACATCGACATTCCTCCCATTCCTTGCATTTCACTCATTCTTCGTTCAAATTCTGAACGCGTAATGCTTACAAAATGGTCTTCAGGATTTAATGATTCCGTTGCTACATTAAATTTCTCAGCATCGATATTAGATTCAAATTTCTCTTTCAATTTACCCAGCTCCTCTTCGCTTAATACAGCATCAATAGCATCGTCTTTATCTATCAACTTATTTACGGTATCAGCATCAACCCTTTTCAATTGAAATTTCTCATTCTTAGCTTCGAGCATAGAAACAAAGTGATTATCAATTATTTCATCCAACACTAAAACATCATAATCCTTAGATTTTGCAGCATTAATGTAATTATATTGACCATCACTATCCGTGGTATATAATGCCACTACTTTCTCTTCCTTATCCGTTTGCAGTGGCTTGATTTTTTCAATATAAGATTCAATAGTGAAGTGTTCACCTTCAGTGTTTTTCAGCAAGCAAAACTTCTGTGCTCTCTCGTAAAACTTGTCGTCACTTATCATTCCATATTTTACAAATAGGCTCATGTTTGCCCATTTTAATTGGAAATCCTTTTCGTCTTTTTTATAAAGTTCATTAAGTTTATCACTGACCTTTTTACTTATGTGGCTAGTAATTTTCTTAACAGCTCCATCTGCTTGTAAACTTGAACGAGAAACATTCAATGGAATATCAGGGCTATCAATCACTCCGTGCAAGAGCATGAGATATTCTGGTACTATATCTTCAACATTTTCTGTTACAAAGACTTGATTACTATAAAGTTGAATCTTATTTCTATTCGGATCTATCTCCTTTTTAATCTTTGGGAAATACAGGATTCCTGTAAGATTGAATGGATAATCCACATTGAGGTGAATCCAAAATAATGGAGGTTCACTCATAGGGTAAAGCGCAGAATAGAAGTCTGTATAATCTTCATCTTTTAAATCTGACGGGTTCTTCTTCCACAGCGGTTCTGTGTCATTTATTACCTTCTCATCAAACTCAATTTCAATAGGTAGGAATTTGCAGTATTTATTTAAGAGATTTTGAATGGTATACTTCTCTAAAAACTCTTTGCTGTCTTCATTTATATGAAGAATAATGTCCGTCCCGCGTTTTTTTCTTTTACCTTTTGTAATTTTAAAGTCCGTGCTTCCCTCACAAGTCCAATGCGCTGCAGCTGCGCCTTCAGCATAACTCAAACTATCGATTTCCACTTTATCTGCAACCATAAAGGCAGAATAAAATCCCAAACCAAAATGACCGATAATATTGGCATTTTCTTTATCGTCTTTGAATTTTTCTACGAATTCTTCTGCTCCACTGAACGCAATCTGATTGATGTATTTGTTAATCTCATCAGCAGTCATGCCAATGCCTTTGTCGCTGATTGTTAAAGTTTTAGCTTTTTCGTCGATGCTAACTTTAATTTTTAAATCTCCAATTTCGCCTGCTTCACCTCTTGCACTTAACACTTTAAGTTTTTGGCTCGCATCTACAGCATTTGAAATTAATTCTCTTAAAAAGATTTCATGATCTGTATACAGAAATTTCTTAATGATTGGAAAGATGTTTTCCGTGTTTACTGATACTTTTCCTTTTTGCATAGTTCTACTTTTTTCAAGTGTGCTTTTGCAAAAAAAATACCAATGAATATTACTGACGAGATGTCAGAATTCTACTCTCGATTATATTGAATTACCAACTCTTCACTGACATACCAGTCTTTATCATAAGCAACTATTTTGTATGTTAAGCTTGAATGCCGGCCGATATACCGATCCACAAACTCCTCCCCATTAAGTCTTAAATCCTTTATAATTAGACTTTTACCATCGGAATCAATGCGCTCAATCAAATAACCAACAACAGTCGAAGTTTCGGATTTTTTCCATTTTAAGGTAATATAGTCTCCACTGTCAATCAAGGAAGCATTTGTTGGGGGCAAAATGATTCTGCTCAGTCTTACATCCCAACTAAAGCTCTCTGAATACTTGCTTTCATTATTATCGTGATCCACAGCTGAAACACGGTACTCATGCAGACCATCGGCCGACACTGTATCACTCCAATATGCCATATTGGTTTCAGTAATAAGCATCCATTTAGTTCCTGTTCTCCTATAGACTTTATACATCCTAAAATCATCTTCAACTGCCTCGGTCCATCTCAAATGAACTAGGGGTTCATCAAAAGAAATATGTGTGATAATAGGCTGATCTGGTGCGATATCATCAGGGCGTCGCAAACGTATAGCTTCCGAGGCTTTGCTTCTATTGTAATTATTGTCAAGCGCATAAATTACATATCTATAGGCTGACTCCGACTTAGATCCTAAATTATCACTGAAGCTTGTAAGCGTCAATGGCTTTGCAGTTAAAAGAAAATTATTAGTCCCGGAATCACCTGTAAATCGCTCCACTTCATAGCCCAGGATATCACTTTCGCTATTTGCCTTCCAACTCAACTTCACTATACCTTTAGTATCAACCGTTCCTTTAACTTCTTTTGGTGCTTCAGGTGGTTTTGTGTCTTCGAGATATGCTTTGACCGTATCAGAAATGGCAGTACCCCTTTCATTTTCTGAGCTTATAAAATAGTAGTATTCCTTGCCCTCTAAAATCTCTCGATCTAAGTATCTAGTCCTCTTAAATCTCATTTTAGAAGAAATAGGATAAATGAGCTCAAAATCTTTATTTCCAGCCATTTTGCGATAAATTTTAAAGTTTTGATCTATTGCGAGACTATCCCAACTTAAGACAAAATGTGAATGCAGTGTTTCAATCTTAAAATTTTCTATTCTGCTTTTATTTACAGCATGAGGTGTGGCTTCCACAATTTCACTCATATCACCTTCCATCCCAAATATGTTGAAATAGCGGAGATAATAATAGTATTTCACACCATTATCTAAATAGAGATCCGTATACTTACTAGCATCTTCAATTGAGCCAAAATTCACTGTACCCAAAGGATTCACATTGATATAGGGGCCTAAAAATTCCGTTGCTCTATACAGTTTATACGTATATAAATCTCCCTCTGACTTTTGACTCTTCCAACTCAAGTTTACTTTTTCATCACCTCCAATTGTTATAATTTCTGATGGCGCAGGAAGTTTATCAATTACACTTAAATCTCGCTGAAAGTTTTCGTGTAATTGCTCTTCTCCCTTTACCACTGCCATTATTCTGATTTTTAGCTCACTTCTACCATTATTTTCAATTTTGATATATTCTCCTAAAGCATCGGCCATCTCAATATTAAAGACTGTCATAGCACCAAAAAACATATATGCTTCATTGTTCTGAACCAGTCTATCATAAAGTTCTTGACTAAAATCATCATCGGCAGAGCTGGCACCTGCAAGTTTTAGAAAGAGCTCAGTCTTTGCTCCGACGGTTTTTCTGATGTCTTTATTCTTAACAAGACGCTTGGTCTCTACTATTTTCTCCAAACTTCCATTATTATCTAAATAGATAGTATAGCCCGTCAGGCCCACCTTCTGAGCACCTTTCCAACGTATGTGTGTAGTTGTACCATCATTAAAACTCTCAATATTTTGAGCGTTCAATGCCACTGACAGTAGAAGGAAAAGGGCGATATATAAATACTTCAATTTCAAATGTTTGTGCTGTAATCTATTGCTACTGACTTGCTTCCTGAATACCAAAGAACACTATAACTTGCCGTGGCAGTTCCACTTATAGTGAATTTGTTCGGGTCTATACTCAAAAGTGCTTTTTCTATAACGACTCTTCCCGACATAACATCAAAGCTTTTCTCAAATGCTTCAACATTAACATCCCAATTACCCGCTAAACTCGGCACTGCGGTGCCAGTCGTTGTTTTATATACATATTTCAGGTCCAGATTGGCGTCTAGATCAAATGATGCTTTCAATGTTCCAAAACCCAATGACTGTTCTTTATTTACATCATAATACATTCTTCCTTTCATTTCTATAGTAGTTTCAGAAATCACCAATGAAGCATCGGCATTAATGGTTTCAAAGAGTGAAGCCTTGACGTTTTCTGTCCACACATACCTACTTCTATTAGGAGGATAACTAAAGTTAACTTTGCCTTTAGCCAAGAACAGTTTTCCTTCCGCATCAGTTAAACCAATATAAGCAGCAATATAGCCATCAACTTCAGGGGATGAGTTTTTGTATCTAATGTTAATTTGGCCCTGACCATAGAGGGATTCTTCTTTAGTAAGTGCCCAAGCTTTTCCGAATAGACTGAAGTTTCCTGAGATATACGACATTTCCATTCTCCCTGCTATAATTTCACCTCCAGGAGCGTTTCCAACGCCTACTAAGGCCTTTAATGAAAATCCTCCATCTTGCAATGGACTGCCTTTTGCGTCGCCAATAGGTGGAACAAAGTTATATCCTACTCCTCCTCCAAACTCAAGTAGTGAAAAACCGGTTTGAGCAATAGGTATAGCCCCTGAAACAGTAAGTTCACCATACCAGTAGCCAAAGGACACTTCTGGACTAACTTGTTGGTTACCGACAATTACATATCCTTTGATGCCCTTATTGAATTTCTTAATACCCACATCAAAGCCACCTTCAAATACCGACTTCGCGTAGGTGAATTCACCTTTGAAGTTGACCGGCCCTTTGTCGAAATCAATATTTAATGTATCAAATGTTAGAACAGGCCCGGTCTTTATATTCGCTGTTGCGTCGATAGCAAGTATGCCTTTAAAATCTACCTTACCATCGAAATTCATGGCATAATCATTTCTATCTTTAAATTTAAAACCGATAGTTTTTAAATTCATAGTGAAGCCCCCACCTATGGTAACATCCTTTTCAACGCTAATGGATTCAGCTTCCACTTCTCCATTAGATTTAAGTTGGAACCCTTTGATGTCTATATCTCCAAATTTGGTTGAATTGATCTTGGCGCTTAGTTTTAGTGTCCCAATTTCTTTCTCGAAATCATACTCTAGTCCGGCTTCTTTAAGTACAAATGTTGTTTTGAACTGCGGTAGAAGAATAGGTTTATCTGTTTTTAATTCAGCAGCGAATTTTGATTCCGATGCGCTAATACCAATACCTACCGCTCCCTCCATTGGGCTAGGCAAAATCATTTCACCAGCAAAACTTCCCTTCTTCAATTCGCTTCTGTCGAACTTCACCGACACTTCATTAACCCTTAATTCATAACCAGAAAAGCCCATACTTAATAATTGGCCTTTAGTTTCAATGCTTCCACCAAAACCCTCTTTGGAAATGTAAAAATCCTCTACAGAAATAGTGCTTGGATCTTTGACTCCTTCTCTGTTAAAAGATTTTGGAAGCTCAAGTTCTGCTTGCTTAATAATAATACCGTAAAAAGAACCAACATATGCGATTTTGTCTTTCTTACGGTCGTTATCCATATCAATGATGATACTGCTTCCTTTCTTAAGCTTAAACTCTTTAACTTCGATTTCTGGTAGATCCGATATTTCTCCAATGAAATTACCATCAGGTTCTAATTCCGCACTAAACTTCACAGGATCATCAAGTTTTTTATGCTTTACAGTTCCACTAATTGTTGCTCCTGATGAGCAAGTAACTCCAAAGGTTGAAATCACTAAATCAAATGCGCTCAGCACATTGATTTTGATACCTTTTTCACTCTCGTAATACACTTTGCCCTCTGTCGCTATATAATCATCTCCTTGCTTCTCTACTTTGACACCTTCAACTTTGAGTTCTAATTGCTTGAGTTTGTTTATTAGCTCTAAATTCCCACCATTATCATCAATTTGCAATGTGGCGTCCGCTGTAATTGTTTCGCCAGGGGAGACTTCATTATTTAAGTTAATGACAAACAAGCTTTCGCCTTTGCCTATTTTAAATTCTTTGATTTTATCAGTATCTATACTGCCTTTAGCTTCATAGTCCTCTGCCAGTTCCTTATATTTTTCGGGTGCTGTTGAACTTACCTCAATCTGTTCATTGTCGGGAGCATCTTTAAGCGCTGTATAAGCAATGCCAAATTCTGCAGTTTTAGCGCTAGCCGGATCTACTTTTGCTTTGCCTTCAGATTTGAATTTCAATTCAATATCATTCGCAAATCCCTTATCGTGATTTTGAGTGCCAAAAATCAGGTAATTCTCCTTATCTTTTGTTTCAACAGAAGCAAGTGCAGCTTCAACTCCTCCTCCAGATTTCATCATTTTAAGGGCTGCATCGATAGAGGATTTATTAATCTGGTAGGCCATCATTCTATACTGGTGAATTAATGGTGATTCTAAATCAATTTTTTGAGAAGAAATCACGCTCCCTCCTCTTTTCCATTCTACGGTAATTTCAAATTTGCCATAGCCCTTACCAAAGTAGAAAAAAGTCTCTTCCAAATAACCATCACCATCCGTTTTCTTATCAGCTGTTATTTCTCCTGCCTCAGTAAATCCATACTCCGTGGCATCACCAGCTAGCAATTTCACTTCCAGATGTATGTCTTCCGATTCTAAACCTTTATGGTTACCCTGAACAACACGTGTAACGATTTTTGCCTTACCACCGGCAGAACCTTTTATGGATTTACTGGTCTCTATCATCACGCCAGCGAGTACTGTTTCTATTTTTTTGCCTTTGGCCTCTTCGTCTTCATATATAACATCTGCATCGTATTTCGCATTCAATTCTTGCTCATTAGACTTCTTGTCTTTTGGAACTTCTTGGGGTTCCCACAAAAACTTATTGACCTTATTGCTCGAAACTGGACCAATGGTTTTTGTAGCCATGAAGGTATAGGTACCGATATCAACAATGGAATCCGTTAATCCCGCAATAGAAACACAGAAATCCTCTTCTTCTTCTGGGATTTCCTCTTCACCTCCATCCGTGGTTTCTGAACCATCCCCATTATCTCTAGTTCTGCTTCCATCACCTTCCCTGCCACGTTCTCGAGTAGTGTTATCACCAACTTCACTTCCAGTATTTCCTCCACTTGGCGCTTCATTGCCTGTGGTATTCCCGCCATCACTGCCAGTGCTTTCTGCTTCTGAGCTCATTTCCCCCTCCGAGTCTAGTCTGTATGCTTTCTCCTCTAGTGTTTCTCCATCCGACAAGCACTGATACTTGTATTCATCCAAATCTGCAGAAGCAGTAACTGTTGCCACCACAACTTCTTTTGCTAGTAAGCCAACAGAATCAGGAATAACCGGCCATTGTTTAGCCAGCAATCGGCCATCATCATACATCATGGCTATGGTCCTTGGCTCTTTGCCAACGCTTATTCCTGCAAAAACAGGCGGATTCATTTCGTCGAATTCTAATACTGGATTGCACTTAGATTTTTCATTATCTTCACTCCCCTTGGCTCCTGCACTACCTCCGTCTATGCTCGCAGCTCTGTTCTTATAAGTCAAGTTAAGCACTTCAACTTTGGGATCGTCATCTTCCCTCCAATGATCTACCACTGCATCGTCGGCGGTAATTTTAATTTTTGCGGTAAAACTCACTTCATCAAAGTACTTATCAATGAACTCTTGCAGACTGTCTTGGGCTAGTTTTAAGGCATCTTGAGCATCTTTGATTGCCTTCTTGACCCTTTTTTCAGCTTCTGCCTTTTCCTCTAAGTCAGTTTTAATATTAGCTTCAGATTTCTCTTTATCTTTTTCTAACTTTTTCAGCTTATCTGCTAACTCTTTAGCCTCTTTTTGTGCCGCGACATAAGCTTCATCTTTCTGCAAAAGGCTATCGATGTTCTCAGTACTTACGCTGTCTTTAAGTCGCGCTATCTTCTTCTCATCTTTTTTTACCTGCAGCAGATCAGCGCTGGATTTCGACACTTTATCTTCCAATTCAAAAAGGGTTTTCTTGCGCTCTCTTTGTATAGAGGAAACAGTTTCATATTTGGTAGAAATCTTTGCTAATTCTTTATTCTTTGCGCTGATTTTATCCTTTATTTCTTTCAGTTTTCCTGCCATTATGCCCAGTTCAGTGACATAGAAATCTACTTGTTTCTTGTTTTCTTTAAGCTCACTTTCAAGTCTATTAAGCTCTTTTCTGTATTGGGCTATACCTGCGATATCATCTTTTGCTGATGCTCTACTAAGATCGTTGCTTGCTCTACCTATTTCTTTTCGCAAAGAGGTCTCTTTTAACTTATGCTCTCGAAGCTTACTTGTATTGTCATTGATATTAGATACACGCTGGTTCTCGTCTAATTGCAATTCTTTTACTTCATCGGAAATCTGTTTGTATTCTTTTAATAAATCTGATAAAAGAGTGTCATTCTTTGCCATGACCTCTTTGTGTGATTTTAGTTCTGATTCTGCATCTTTTAATTCGGATTCCAAATCTTTTTTCTGCTCAGCCAACTCTTGCTTTTTCTTGTCTAATTCTTCCTTCGTTTTCTTTTCCGCTTCTCGAGCTGCTTTTAGCTTCTTCCCAGATTCAAATTTTTGGTCGCTTGCCTTATCGTCGGCCTTCTTTTTCTCTGCTTCTACTTTTTTAGTTGATTCTTCTATTTCCTTCAGTTTAATTAATTCCTTGGCTACATTAACGGTCAATTTGCTAAACAAGAGTTGTAATCCTTCTTTTTCTTGATAGGCATTTTTTAAAGAATCTTTTCTGTCTTCTACTGCAATTACCAGCCTCTTAAATTCAGCTTCATCTGGACTGCCTTTGAGAAGTTCATCTATAGTTGGGGGTATGTAATATACATATACGCCAGAGCCAGTTTTGGTTGCCGCGCTTGCTGCCTCCAACTTAGCTAACAGTTCATTCCTCTTTGCTATTAAATCTTCAAGCTTTTTCTTGTCTTTTTCTAATTCTTTCTTGAGTTTCTCTTTGCGTTTATCTAGCTCGCTATTCCTGTCTTCTAGCTTTTTAATTTCCTTTTCAATTTTTTCTTTCTCTCTGTCTAAATCCGAAATATCGCTTTTTATAAAATCCAGTTGTTGACTTAGCTCACTGGAGTCTTTTTGCAGTTTTGATATTTTCTCAAAAACATCTAGGGATTTAAGCTCTAAATCCAGCTTAAGTAGCTCTTTATCTGAGACTTCCTCCGTATATTCATTCCAATTCTTAGAAGTTTCAGCTCGTCGCGTGCTCACCATTTTATTGAATTGGGCTTGTTTTGCCTCAATCAACTTCTTATTTTCATTTAGTTTTTTAACTAAGCGCGTATAGTTTTGATTGTATTCATTAATTCTATTCTCGTATGCCAAAACACTTTCTTCATATGCCGCAATCACCGATTCTAGCTTCAGCTCTGCGCTCCTAAGTTGAGACTCCAATGTTGCTATTTTATCCTGCTCTGTTTCTATTTTTTGCAGTATACTGGGATCCAAGCTCGCGCCACTTTTACTCAGCGTGTCTACACTTACTTTAAACCGTGAACTTGAAGACAAATAGATGTTGTACGCTTCTGTTGCATTTGCTGATGAGCTCTTTCGTTTGGCCTTGTCAATAGCGCTATTGAGTTTAGCCAAGGACTGCTGAAAGCTTGCTAAATCAGACGCTCTATTGGAAGTGGATTTTGATACATTCTCGGCATATTTAAATACTTCTAAATACAGATCTGAGAAATCATCAACAGTATATTTATCGTTAAATAACTTAGCTTTTAAACTCCAAGCATCTCTGTGCACTCTATATTCAAATAACAGAGGGTTGGAGAGCAGCTGAGAGTTTAAGCCATTGATTTTCTCGCTGATACTCTCAATTTGCCCCGACACAGCTAAATATTCGGAATTTGCACTTTCCACAGCTTCTTCAGCACTTTCAATACTATTGCCTAAAGATTCTAAATCATTTTCAAATTCTTCTTCAGCATTCAGTAGCTCTTCCTCAGTTGTCTCTTTTGTTTTCAACAGCTGCTCAACTTCAGAAAGTATTGCAATCTCCGTATCAGTGAATTTATCACTCAATAAAGCGTTAAGAGTGTCTATTCTTTCTTGGAGGAGTTTAATAGAATCGAGTTTAGTACTCAATGTTTTTCTCTCCCTACTCAACTTATTCTGTAGTTTGCTTTTCTCTGTGTTCAAACTATCTCGCTTTTCTGTGAGTTTAGATTTAGTTGAGTCGATAGCATTTAATTCTTTATTTAAGTCGTCAATTCTCTTTTCATTTTCTGCTTTTTGTTGGTCAATTCCTGAATCAACTTCATGTTGTTTGTCTTTGATAATTTTAGATAAATCAGAGATTTCAGCATTCAATTTTGCTAGCTCTTTATCCAAGCTATCTAATTTCTTGGCTTTAAATGGATCGCCCAATGATCCTTTACCTATTAATTCCCAATCATAAGAAGCAACAATGTCTTGATAAATTTTTATTTCCTTTCCATCATTTGCTTCACATCCTTTGCAGGTGAAAGTTACCTTATCAAAATCAGAACCTTCTGCACGCATCGGCAAGGCCCTAGGGTAGAGAAATATCTCAGGACTAGCAATACTTATGGAAACACCGATTGGATTGTCTTTCTCGATCTCTTTTTCAATTTGTAGACATCCAGCAGGTGTATCACAAGGATTGGTGACATCAATAAACAATCCAGAACCTGTCGACACTTCGAAAACTGAAGGAGGGGACCATGTGCTGCCATAGCTGCTATTGCTTGATGTGACACTCCATACATATTTTCCGTCGAGCATCTCAATATTATCACTTAAGTAAAGGAAAGCATCATTGGTAAATTGCGTAAAAATCGGATGATTGACTCTAAAAGCGGTTAGTGGATCTTGGCAAGGAAAAACTGGATATACGGCTATTTGGTAATAGGCAAACTCATCAGAAGTTGTAGTCCAACTAAAAATGGTACTCCGCAATTCGGCATCACTGCTAATCACTTGATTGTTAAGCGGCGTGAGTATTATTGGCTGGTTCTCGGTTTGAGCATTTGCCAAATTCGATGTAAAAATCAGAAGGATGAGAACCACTTTTGGGACTGCTAATTTGATATGTAGCGGCAACACCTTCATATTCTATAACTCAGTCCTGTTTTAATTAAAAGTTCACGAAACACAGGTGCAGTACCACCAGTTCCCTGCTTTGTTCTGTTAATAAATACCCCTAGACTGGCATTCATCTTATTGCCCACTTTATACATGCCGCCACATTGCACTACAAATTTTGAACCCAATTTGGTGGCAGCATTTGCATATGATGCAATTGTAAATCTAGCATATGGTGCCAATTTCTGCTCTAGAAGTTTGGTTCTTGCATTGATGGTCACAGAATTGCTTTTAAATACCACGGTCTCCATTCTAGAGCTGGCAAACCTATTGATTGCTATTCCCGCGCTGTGCAGTTTATTGCTGATGCGATAAGACAGCCCAAAATTAATTGAAGAGGCCTTATTCTCTGCAGGTAAAAAGCTGCTTTTATTGCTGTATTTATTCGCGCCTAGAATGAGAGATACACTATTGTTAAACCCTTGATGATTAAAATGATATGAAGGAATAAGATTAAAAACATTATTGCTGCTTTTCACTTGCTGTCCAAAATCATTTTCTGGACTACTCACTGAATTATATGCATATACAGCACTAAGTTTAATCTGTTCAGTAAAACTGTACTTGCTCGCCAGCTTAAGTATTGGAATTCGCAATGAGTTCCCGTAGGTCTTGCTCAGATTACTACCTTTATATGCAAGAGTGGCATTCGTTTGCAATTTCTTTTCTAAGGCAAAAAGGCTAGTATTAAATTCAATATCCAGCATATCAGATTGCATAAATGGATATGCCAAGGTTCTATAATTCTTACTCTTCCAACTAATGTGACTTGTGGCTTTTATATTCTCAAATTCTGTTCTGCCATTAAGTGCAAATGCGAAACCATTAAAGACATTAGTTCCCGACATCAAAAAGTTACTCAAACCAAATTCTCTTAAAGTGTCGACGGCTAAAGTGTTTGGTGCCCAGCTGCTATTGGCAATCTCAAAACCCAATGAGGTCTTCTTGTCTAATTTGTAAGTTGATGACAAGGACACAACCCCACTTTTTTCTGGCTTATTCACCATAGGAACTTCTTCAAGTGAAGCTTGCTTATCTCCAACATACGAAAATTGTAATGCAGTGGAAAGTTGATCACTATTTTCAATGCCTATTCTAAAGGCAGTCAAGCTGCGTTTATAGGTTCCATTATTGAAGTTAAAGGCTACATTAGCTACTTTAGGTTGTATTAGGCCCCTTTGTGCGGAAAATTTGAAATTATTCATTTTATAATCCGCAGCAATACCAAAAACTTTAATATCTCCAGTGCTCAACTCGCTGTATCTCTGTATGAAATGACCTAAATGAATATTGGCCGATTTATAGGATGGATTAATGTATATATGATTTGCTGGATGAGATAAAAACTCAAAAATTGATAGTGACTTTGGCCCTTCTACAGGAGTATTTATCCCAAACTGATTTACCTGAATAACTGGCGATAAGGCAATTTGAATCGGAATCTTGAAAGCGTTCTTGTACTTCAAAGCCAAGTTGGCTCTGTATTGAGGGTAGTGTGTAGGCTGACGAGGAAAAACAAATGCTCCCGGGTCTAGCTTGGTATTATAATATTGATAGTGAATAGAAGTGTTCCCACTGAGACTTAAACCTGCACCCAAATTGAGTTGAGCTCGTAGATGAAAAGGAATCAACAACAAGACAATAATGCACGTGAATGCATAATATCTTCTACTAAACATTGGGTATTAAGGTTTATTGGTCTGAGCCG